>DATDBD010000363.1:0-7220 GCA_036525015.1 Lysobacter sp. | reverse complement strand
TAGTCCGCCGCGACGCGCTCGAGCATGGCGCGGGTGTCTTCGCGCGAGCCGTCGTCGGCCACGACGATCTCGTGCGGCAGCGTGCGCTGGTGCGCCAGCGCCTGCAACGCCAGGTCCAGCGCCTGCGGCCAGTTGTAGGTGGTGATGACGACGCTCGCGCGCCGCGGGGTGGGAGGCATCATGGCTTGGATGTGGTGACGGGTTGCCCGTTCTGCAACAGCCACAGCATGACCGTCTTCTGCCGAACGTAGTTGGCGCGCACGTAGGCATAGACCAGGCCGTGCCAGCCGTCGAGGAAGCCGCCGCGCAGCACGTAGCCGCGCCAGAAGCGCCACGCCGGCGACAGCACCAGCTTGCCCAGGGTGGCCCGCTTGCCGCGGGCGTAGTCGTGCTCGGCCATCATCCGCGCGTAGCGCTGGGTCTTGAGCAACTGCTGTTCGAGCGAACGGTAGGGGTAGTGGATCAGGTCGCCACGCAGCGTGCGCACCGGGCCGTCGACGCTGGCCGCTTCGTGCACCTCGCGCTGGCCGCGCCAGCCACCGCGGCGGCGGTCGAACAAGCGCAGCACACGGTCGGGATAGGCGTTGCCGTGGCGCAGGAACTTGCCGAAGTAGTCGCTCAGGCGCGCGAAACGATATCCAGCCGCGCCTTCGAAACCGCGGGCGCGCTCGGCCTCGATGGCGGTGCGCAGCGTGTCGTCGACGCGCTCGTCGGCGTCCAGGCACAGCACCCAGTCGTGCGCGGACTGCTCGATGGCGAACTGCTTCTGGCTGCGGAAGCCGTCGAAGGGGCGTTGCAGGACCTTGGCCCCCATCCTGCGCGCGATCTCGACCGTGGCGTCGGTCGAATGCGAGTCGACCACCACCACCTCATCGCAAAAGGCCAGCGAGGCGATGCAGTCGCCGATGCGGTCGGCCTCGTTGAACGCGATAATGCAGGCCGAGAGCGGGCAGGCCGATGCCGATCGCTCCATGGGAGCGTGCTCCATGGAGGCGTGGGCCGCCGGTGACGCAGGCGAGGATGGCGAGGAAGCGTTGATGGCGGATTACCTGTTGTTCGCGAGCGAGCGCTATGCGCTGCCCATCCTGCAACCGCTGGCGCAGGCGCTGCAAGCCGCCGGGCACACCGCGCACGCATGGCTGGTCGATGGCGCGGCCGGGGCCAGCCTGCCCGCGCCGGTGCGCATGGTAAACCTGCGCGAGGCGGTGGCCGTGAAGCCGCGCGCCGTGTTCAGCGCCGCCAACTGGGTGCCGCCTTTCGTTTCCGGCGCCAAGGTGCAGCTGTTCCATGGCTTCAACGTCGAGAAGCGTTCGGACGAACGCGGGCATTTCCGGGTGCGTGGTTTGTTCGACCTGTATTGCACGCAGGGTCCCGCTACGACCGCGCCATTCGAGGAACTGGCGGCGCAGGCGGGCCACTTCGCCGTGGTCGAGACCGGCTGGCCCAAGCTCGACCCGCTGTTCCGTGCCGACGACGGTGCCTCCGCTGCCCTTCGCGAGCCGGCGACGGGGCGGCCGGTGGTGATGTTCGCCTCGACCTTCACCGAGCGCCTGAGTGCGGCGCCGCACCTGTTCGACGCGATCGCCGCCGAGATCGCGCGCGGCGACCGCTACTGGCTGCTGACCCTGCATCCAAAATGCCCGCCGCAGCTGTTTGAGCGCTACCGTGCGCTGGCCGGTCCGAATGCGGCGTTCTTCGAGACTGAGCAACTGGTGGCCGCGCAACGCGCAGCCGACGTGTTGCTCGCCGACACCACCTCGGTAGTCTCGGAGTTCGTGGTGCAGCGCAAGCCGGTGGTGACGTTCCGCAATCGCGCGCCCAAGCCGCACATGCTCGACTTCGACGATCCCGTGCAGTTGCCGGCGATGTTGCAGCGCGCGTTCGCACCGTCGCCGGAGCTGCAAGCCGCGATCGCCGCCTATGGCGACGCCATTCATCCTTATCGTGACGGGCGATCTTCGGAACGCGTGCTGGCGGCAACCGAAGCGCTGCTTTCGGGCGAGCTGGGACGGCTGCGGCGCAAGCCGCTGTCCTCGATGTTCCGTGCGCTGCAGATCCGGCGTGAGCTGGGGTATTGGGGCTGGGGCAGCTGAGTCCGGTCGAACGGTGATGGTTGCGGCGCGTTGCTCACTCGATCAGTGCCGATATCGACACTCACCACCGCAACGGACGCCTCGCCAACGTCCGCGCCAACGCCGCGTACAGCGCCTGCGCCTCCGCATCGGGCAGGAAACGCACGCGCAGCGGCGGCGCCAAGGCGCTCGCGCCGGACGTGTCCAGCCACAGCGTCGCGGTGCCGCAACGACGGTCGATCGGGGAGCGCGACAAATGCAGCGCCTGCAGCTTGTCGATCTCGGCGAACCGCCAGTGGCGATTCCACCAGCCCTCGCGCACGGCGACGATGCCGTCGTTGACCGCATACGCGGCGCGGCGCATCCGCTGATAGGCGCGATAACCCGACCACGGCAGCCACACAAGCGCCAACAATCCCCACGGCCCCAGGCGCCAACCCAGTAGCGCGGCCGCAAGCAGCGTCGGCAGGATCTCGGGCAACACCATCCGCCACCAGCCCGACATCGGCAGCGAACGCCACTCCAGGTGCGGCCACATCGCTTTCGGCAGCAGGTGTCCGACCAGTGCATCGCACTGGGCCGGCGTCGCGACGGGCGCGATCTCGCGCAATGCGCGCTGCTGGTTCTGGTCGTCGGCGACGGCGGTATCGACTTCGAGGGTGCGGCGACGCAGCACGCGATGCATCACGCCCTCGCGCAGGGTCCACGCCTGGATGCGCCGGCGCGAAGCGCTGGTGCGCCAGCGCCCGAGTAGCCCGCGTTCGACGGTGAGGCGGCGCTCGTGTTCGGTGAGACGGAACCCGAAATACTGCAGCAGTGCCAGCAGCACCGACAGCAGTCGCAGCAACACCACGCACAGCGCCAACAGGCTCATGGCCGCGATCGCGTATTCGGCCGGCCCGAAGCCGTGTTCGCCGGCATAGCCGAACAGGCGCTCGACCACGGCCTCGAACAGGTTGGGAATCACGCGCGGGCTCAACTGGGAGCCGCCGGCCACGGCTGCGCCGACCAGGATCAGGCCGCGATTGGAGATCAGGCCGACCTTCAGCACTTCGATCGGCGACAGCGCCAGCAGCGTGTCGGCGGCGACTGCCTCGGGCGTGGATTCACCGCTCACGTCGGCGCCGCCGCGGCGCCGCACCAGCGCTTCCAGCGCCAGGGCGTCCTCCATCTTCAGTACGCGCATCTCGGCTTCCGGCTTGCGGCCGCCGGCGGACTCCAGCCGCACCTCGGCCACGCCGAACACGCGATGCAGCACCGACTGCTGCAGGGCGACGTTGTGGATGCGCGCGAACGGAATCACGCGCAGGCTGCGTTCGAGCAGGCCGCTGCGCACGATCAGGCTGTCGCCGCTGACGCCATAGCGATAGGTGAAGTACTGCCACAGCGACACCAGCACCAGCACGCCGACACCGATCAGCGGCCACAACTCGTTACGGTCGCCGCGACCGAAGAACAGCAGCGCGAGCAACGGCACGATGAACTGCTTGAGCTGCTGCAGCAGCACGAACAGCCACGACATCGGATGCAGGCGCCGCTCGGGCAGATTGGCCGCAGGCAGCGGCGGCGGGCGCACATCGTGGCGGTTGGAATCCTGCGGGCCGATCTCAGGCGTCATCGTCGAGGTCCAGCTGGCGACCCAGGCGGTCGCGCAGGCGCTGCGCGTCGTCCGCATCCAGGTGCGGCAGCGTGACCGCGCTGTGGCGCGTGCCGGCGGTGTGCACGACCAGCGTCGACAGATTGCGCCGCCGCTGCAGTGGGCCGCGCTTGATGTCCAGGTGCTGCACGCGCGTGGCGGGCACGCGCGTCTCGCGCTGCCACATGCGCCCGCGACGGATCGCCAGACCGTCCTCGTCCAGGCGCCAGAAGGTGTGGCGGTACTGCTTCAGTCCCAGCCAGAGCGCGAAGCCGACGCCCAGCAACAGCCCGAGCAAGGCGACCGCGACCGACCAGGGCCAAGTGCTGTCCAGCACCTGGCTCAGGACAAAACCAGCGGCGATGACGGGGACCGCAAAGGGCAGGCCGCCGAGCACGCACAGCGCGCGGGCGCGTCGCGGCAATGGCTGCCAGTCGCCGGCGTCATGGCCGCCGATCGCTTCGGATGCGAGAGCCGTGTCGGTCATAGCGCCGGCAACTCGTACTGGTCGTAATCCTGCACGAAGGCGTCATGCCGCCGGTACTGGCCAAGACGCTGTTGCATCCGGCGCTTGGTCTCGCCTGCATCGGCGTCGAGCTTGCCGATCGCGCGCTGCTGGAAATCCACGGCCTCGTCGAAGCGACCGGTCGATGCAAGCGCAGCAGCGACCGTATCCAGTTCGGCCGCGCGCAGGGTGTCGGCCTTGGAGATCATGTGGTCGGCCAGTTGCATCGCGCGGACCGGATCGCGTTGCGCGGCGATCGGGCAGGTCGCCAGGTACCAGACCCGTTCGTTGCGAGCCTGCGCGATGCCGGCATCCTCGCCGCGCGCGGCCCATTCCTCGGCCTGGGCGCAGTCCCGCGGGGTGTCGGCGACGCCGTTGAAGATGAAATTGCCCAGGGTGACCATCGCCAGCGGCACGCCTCCCTCGGCGGCACGGCGGGTGTGCACCAGCGTCTTGGCCAGCAGTTCCGGCGGGACGGGCTTGCCCTTCACCGGGGTGTAGTCCTGCATCAGCGCAATGCTGAACATCGCGGCGGCCTGGACCTGGCCGGCATCGCTGGCGCGCTCCAGCCACTGCAGGCCGCGTGCGGTGTCCTTGGGGACCATCGTCGGCATCGCGCCGCTGTACAGCACTGCGCCGAGCGCGAACATCGCCAAGGCGTCGCCGTCCTCGGCCTTCTTCTCCGTCGCCGCCAGGCGGGCGCGATAGGTGTCGTCGCACTGCGGCCACGACTCGTTCAGGCGTGTGCGCGCCGCGGCATCGTCGCGCAACGGCCGGTCCAGGTTGGCCAGGGAGGGCAGCGTGTCCGGCTCGTCGAGGAGGTCGGCGACCAGGTATTCCAGCATCTGCGTCTCGGTCATTCCCGCGCGCGCGACCTGCTGCTGGATCAGGGTCGAACCGTCCAGCGCCAGCGACTCGGGCCGCACCTTCCATTGGCCGGCTTCGCGCATCAGCAGCGGGCCGTACTGGAACTGGGTGCCGGTCGGCGGTCCCATTTCGCCGACGGCGCGCTCGCCCGGGATCACGGTCACGTGCGTCAGCTCCGGCAGGGACTCGCCTTCTTCCGGGGGCGCCACGCCATACAGGCCGGCCTTGAAGCAATGCCGGGCCATCGCGGCCCCGTCGAGCGCAAGCAACTGCTCGGGCGTCATCGACGCGCGCAGCGTGTACACCACGGCGCGCTCGGACAATGGTATGCGGCGGATCTGTTCGGCCGAGCCGTACACCGCGGCGTCGCGCAGGAACGCGAAGTAATCCAGGCTGCCACGGGCCAGCATCGAGGCGCTTTCCGGGTTATCCCGGCTGCTGAGTTGCGCGTAACGGTCCCAGGCGCGGCTGACCGCGTTCGAAGTGGCCAGCTCGTCGTCTGCCAGCGCCGGTGGCGCCAACAGCACGGCCCCGAGCAGCACGGCCCCGAGTAGCACGTCCCCGAGTAGCACGTCCCCCAACATCCAATGACGCATCGATGCTCCCCGACAGGTCGATCAGCGATTCCAGTACGGATTCTCTTCCCCGGAACCCGGCGGTCGCAGCGTATAGCGTTTGTAGGTCCACTGGTATTGCGCCGGATCGCGCCGCGCGATGCGCTCGACCGCCGCGTTGAGCGCGGCCACCGCCATGGTCGGATCGGGATGCGCGACATCGGGTGGCGCCGCTTCGATGTGCAGCGCGAAGCCGGGGCCGTCGCGATGGGTGTCGATGCGCTCGCACCAGGCGAACAGCACCGTCGCGCCGGTGCGCGCGGCCAGGCGCCCGAGCAGTGTCATCGTCAGCGCCTGCACGCCGAAGAACGGCGCAAACTCGCCATCGCCGGCCTTGGGTTGCTGGTCGGGGAGGATGCCCGCCACGCCGCCGCTGCCCAGCAGCTTGAACAACTGCCGCACCGCCGGACCCTCGGCGCGGATCTGGGTGACGCGATCGCTGCCGTCGGCCTGCCGGGCATCGGCGCGCACCAGGTTGAGGAAGGCCTCGCCCACGGCCGACTCCGGCGGGCGATACAGGATCGCCAGCGGCGTGCGCGAGGCCAGCCACTGGTTGAGCAACTCCCAGTTGCCGTGGTGTGGCGCGGCCACGATCACGCCGCGGCCGGCGGCAATGGCGGCGTCGAACAACTCCACGCCATGCTGCTCGCGCAGCATCTGCAGGTTCTGCGAATGCGGTCGGGTCCACAGCCGCAGCGTCTCCATCATCTGCCGGCCGGTGGTGCGCAGGATGGCGCCACGCCATTGCTCGCGCTGCGCCGGCAGCAGGTCGGGGTAGGCCAGTTCCAGATTGCACAGCGCGACCCGGCTTTCGCGCGCGTTCAAACGCAGCCAGGCCGCGCCGATGGCGTCGCCCAGGCGCATCAGCCACGACCAGGGAAGGCGGCCGACCAGGCCGGCGAGCAGGTACAGGAAGCGGGCGAGCAGTCGCGTCATCCGGCGAAGTCTAACTGGGGCGGTTGACCACCCCCGCCGTGCCGGCGAGCATCGTCGGCCATGTCGCAGCGAGTCCGCCCATGTTGGCCCTGATCCAACGCGTCACCGAAGCCGCCGTGCGAGTCGATGGCCAGGTCGTCGGCGCCATCGGGCCCGGCCTGCTCGCCCTGATCGGCGTCGAACCGGGCGACGGTGAGGCGCAGGTGGCGCGCATGGCCGAACGCCTGCTCGGCTATCGGGTCTTCGCCGACGAGGCCGGTCGCATGAACCTGGGCCTGGGCGACACCCGCGGCGGGCTGCTGCTGGTCAGCCAGTTCACCCTGGCCGCCGACACCCGCAGCGGGATGCGTCCGGGCTTCAGTACGGCCGCCCCGCCGGAACTGGCTGAACCGGTGTTCAACCGTCTGGTCGCCGTCTGCCGGCAAAATCACGCCCCAGGGGTGGAAACCGGGCGCTTCGGCGCCCATATGGTGATCAGCCTGGTCAATGATGGCCCGGTAACCTTCCTGCTGAAGGCCTGATCCAAACAGGTTCGACCCAAACCTCGTCTTCAGCCAGGGCCGACCCGTGCCGGGTATAATGCACGGTTC
>DATDBD010000362.1:0-2909 GCA_036525015.1 Lysobacter sp. | reverse complement strand
TGGCGACACTGGCCTCACAGAGCAACTTCGCCGGCATGGCGCAGGCGCCGCTGTTCGTGCTGGTCGGGCTGAGCGTGCTGCTGATGCACATCGCGCTGTTCCTGGTGGCCGCGCGCCTGTTCCGCTTCGACCTGTACCTGTGTGGCATCTCCTCGCTGGCGCAGATCGGCGGAGTGGCGACGGCGCCTTTGCTGGCCGCCACTTACTCCCGCGCGCTGGTGCCGGCAGCGGTGCTGCTGGCGATGCTCGGCCTGGTGCTGGGCATGGGCATCGGACTATTCATGGCCGGCGTGCTGTCCGGCCTTTCCCCGGTGGGCTGATCATGAGACTGCTTGTTTCCCTCACCACCGCCCTGCTGCTTGCGGCCGTCGCCGCACAGCCGCTGGCGGCACGCGATTGGTCAATCCCCGCACACGGCGTCATCGGCGTCGAGGACGCCCAACTCGATCCGGCTTTCTGGGTGGAGCGTTTGGCCGACGCCGACCGTGTCGTGCTCGACCGCGACACGATCGCGGCGCAGAACGCCCGCCTCCAACGACTCGACCGCAGCATGCACGACCTGGAAGCGCTGCCGGCCGCATTGAATCGCGAGCAGGTCGCCGGATGGGTCGGCGGACTCTCCAGGCGCCCGACCAAGCCGCTCTTCGACGAGCGCGGCCAGCCGGTGCCGGCCGCGACCATCGACGATACCGTCGCCGACGCCAACCTCGACGCGATCCCGGCGCAACAACCGACCCGCTACGGGCTGGTGGTGCATCGCGCCGACCTGCGGGCGTTTCCGACCCGTCTGCGCGTGTTCACCTCCAGCGACGACCACGACATCGACCGTTTCCAGGAAAGCGCGCTTTTTCCGGGCGATCCGGTCGCGATCGTGCATGAGAGCCGCGACGGTCAGTGGTGGTTCGTGGTCAGCCCCCGTTACGCCGCCTGGATCGAAAAGCGACACGTCGCGCAGGGCAACGCCGCCGACGTGCTCGGCTACACGCGCAAGGCGCCGTATCGCATCGTCACTGGCGCCACGGCGCACACGCTGTACACCCCGGAAGAACCGGGCGTCTCCGACCTGCAGCTCGACATGGGCGTGCGCGTGCCGGTGCTGGCGGACTGGCCGGCGGACAAGCCCGTCAATGGCCAACACCCCTACACCTCGTACGTGATCGAACTGCCGGTGCGCAACGATGATGGCAGCCTGCGCTTCGCTCCCGCGCTGCTGCCGCGGCGCGAAGCCACGACGGACCAGTACCTGGCGCTGAGCAAGCGCCACGTCATCGAACAGGGTTTCCGCTTCCTCGGCGAGCGCTACGGCTGGGGCCACGGCTACAACGCCCGTGACTGCAGCGGTTTCGTGTCCGAGGTCTACCGCAGCATGGGCGTGCAGCTGCCGCGCAACACCAGCGACCAGGCCGTCAGCCCGGCGCTGAACCGGCTGGCGCTCAGCGAAAAGGACGGCCGCGACCAGCGCCTGGCCATCGCCCGCGAACTGCAGGTCGGCGACCTGGTCTACATCCCGGGCCACGTGATGATGGTCATCGGCCAGATCGACGGCGAGCCCTACGTCATCCACGACACCACCGGCCTGAGCTACCGCGGCCGCGACGGCAACATCGCCCGCGCCAGGACCAATGGCGTGACCGTTTCGCCGCTGCTGCCGCTGATGTTCAACGCCACGCAGACCTATATCGACCGCGCCACCAACATCCAGCGCATCCGTCCGTGATCGACGCCCTCCCCTCGCCACTCTTTTCCCCGGCCCCCACTGCATGAAAATCACCGAAATCCGCTTCGGCATGATCCGCGTCCCGCTGAAGACGCCGTTCAAGACCGCGCTGCGCACGGTCGACACGGTCGAGGACATCGTCGTGTCGGTGCACACCGACACCGGCCATGTCGGTTACGGCGAAGCGGCCGCCACGGCGGTGATCACCGGCGATACGCACGGTTCGATCATCGAGGCGATCCGCAAGTACATCGCCCCGCGCCTGGTAGGCCAGGAGATTGCCGACCTCAACCGAATCACCCAGCTGATCCAGACCGCGCTGGAGAAGAACACCAGCGCCAAGGCTGCTATCGAGATCGCGATCTACGACCTGTGGGGCCAGCTCTACGGCGCCCCGCTGTACCAGATGCTCGGCGGCGGCGACCCGGTGATCACCACCGACATCACCATCAGCGTCGACTACATCGACAAGATGGTGTCCGACTCGCTCAGCGCCGTGGATCGCGGGTTCGAGTCGCTGAAGATCAAGGTCGGAAAGGACATCGGCGTCGACATCGAGCGGGTCAAGGCGATCTACGCCGCGGTCGAAGGCCGCGCCCTGCTTCGGCTGGACGCCAACCAGGGCTGGACCGCCAAGCAGGCGGTCTTTGCCATCCGGCAACTCGAAGACGCCGGCGTGCGCCTGGAGCTGGTCGAGCAGCCGGTCAAGGCCAAGGACCTCGACGGCATGAAGTACGTTACCGAACGCGTAAACACGCCGATCATGGCCGACGAGAGCGTGTTCGGTCCCACCGAGGTCATCGAGCTGATCCGCATGCGCGCGGCCGACATCATCAATATCAAGCTGATGAAGACCGGCGGCATCTCCAATGCCATCCGCATCGCCGACATCGCCGCTTTGTACGGCATCGAGTGCATGATCGGCTGCATGATCGAGACCAGCATCAGCGTCGCCGCCGCCGTCCATGTCGCCGTGGCCAAGGCCAATGTCATCACCAAGGTGGACCTGGACGGGCCGTCGCTGTGCGCGTTCAATCCGGTCGACGGCGGCGTGATCTTCAACGAGTCGGAGATCTCCGTCACTGACGCTCCGGGCCTGGGTATCCGCGAAATCCGCGGCCTCGAACTGCTGCCCGGCTGAGCCGAGGACCCGTCATGTCGTCGTTGCTGAAAATCCGTGCCGAACGCGACC
>DATDBD010000361.1:0-9617 GCA_036525015.1 Lysobacter sp. | reverse complement strand
GGTTGCGCGCATGGAAGTCCGCGGCGCGCACGATCACGCTGGCGCAGCCCCACGTACCCCAGGGCTCGCCGTCCGGGCGTGGCATGCCGGCCGCGGCGTCGAAATGCACGACGCTGCCCGCGCGGTCCTCGCCGATCAGGTAGATGTGCGGACGATCGATGACCAGCTTCTCGCGCCAGCGACCGCGCGTGACCAGGATGCGGAACGGTTGGCGCCCGTCGACGGGAGCGGCCGCAATGGCCTCGCCCACACTTGCGTAGGTGGGAGCGAGCAGGTCCACACGCGGTTGCAAAGACACCACCGCATCGGGCCGTGGGCGCGTTGGCGCGGCCCACAGCGGATGCACCCATGCGCCGGCCCCGGCCAATAGCGACGCCTGCAACAGGCGTCGCCGTTGTGCATCCAACTTGTCGTGTCGCTGCGTCACTTGAACGGCCCGGCTCCCTGGATCACCGACACCGGCACCGTGCGCGCCGGCTCGACCGCGCCGTGCAGCACCGGCGTCCAGTTGACGCTGCCGGTCAGCACGTTGCCGTTGACGGCATTGAACGCGGCGACTGGATCGACCTGGCTGTTGTCCGACACGCCGTTGAGCAAGGTGCCGGCGACGTGGATCGCCTGGCCGTTGAAGCGGCCGATGAACAGATCGGGCGTGACCGCATCGCCGACGCGGAAGTGGTTGTTCTGCGCATATATCTGCGACTCCACGCCCACCCCCCAGCTGTAGCCGTATAGCTCGGCCGCGGCCTCGTCGCTGACCTTGTAGTGGTTGTTGTAGACGTGCACCTGGCCGTAGCGCACGCGCGGCACGCGCTGGCCCAGGTCCTGGAACAGGTTGTGGTGCAGGGTGATGCGCAGCTTGCCGCGGTCGGCGGTGGCGCTGTCGGAAGACCCGACCAGCATGGTCTTGTCGTGGTCGCTGAAGCGGTTCCACGAGATCGTCACCAGGTCGGACTCATTGGTCACGTCGACCAGGCCGTCATGCACCTGGTAGATCCGGCCGAAGTACGTCGGCAACGTGGAATCGCGGGTAGCGACATCGCGGAAGGTGTTGTGGTCGATCCACACATGCGTGGCGTTGCGTACCGAGATCGCGTCGTACAGCGCGTTCCAGTTGCCCGTCGCGCCGTCGGTCGGCGACCACTGCGGGAAGCAGTCGTAGCTGTCCTCGAAGCTGAGGTTGCGGATGATCACGTTCATCGGCTGGTTGCCGCTGGTGCTGCTGGGCCGGATATCCAGCCAGGCGCCGCGGAACCCCGCATCGGCAGTGACCCCGACGATGGTCGTGTTGGCGGGAATGCGGATGCGCACGCGCGCCTGCTGCGCGGCGGCCGAGGCCACGCGGGCGCGCTCGAGCGGACCGTTGGGGTTCGTGCGCCCCCACACGGCCGGGTCGTAGGCCGCCAGGAACGCATCGAGCGAATAGGGGGTGTTGGTCACCGCGTCGGGCCGCGCGTAGTCGGCGCAGGTGAGCGGTTGGTTGTCGGCATCGACGTTGCCGTCGATCACACCGGCGATGCGGATGATCTTCGGCGTCGCGTCCGGGAAGTTCAGCGCGGCGACCAGTGCGTTGCGGTCGGACACGGTGTGCACGCGCGCTGCGGCGGCCGCAGAGCCTCCGGTGGTCCCCTGCGGAAGGGCTGCGGTGGCCTGCGAAGCCCAGCCATCGCCGGATGCGAGCGTTTCACGGTCGAGATCGGGAATACGCCCGGCCTGCGCCGCAGGCAGCGGCGTGGTCAGCAGCAGGGCGGTCAGAATTGCGGTTTTCGCATTGCTCATCGATGCCATCTCCAGTCCGGATAAGGGAGGACGTCGGGCGATGGGAGCGGCGCGACGTCCGGGCGATATGTCGCGGCGGTGCAAACCAGCGTTCTGCGGTACGGCGGTGATGCTTCAAAAAAGAGCCGCGGTCGACCGGGCGCATTGCCGCGCCCGGCCGCCGCGGCCGAGGGTTAGAACTTGTAGCGGGCGCCGACGAAGTACTGGCGGCCGACGTGGTGGTAGACCGATGCGCGATCGCCGACCGAATCCACCCACTGGTCCTGGAACTCGTCGGTGAGGTTCAGACCTTCCAGCGTGAGTTCGAAGTGGTCGTTGAGCTTGTAGGAGGCCGACATGTCGATCGTCAGCGTCTCCTCCGTGCCTTCCACATCGTTGCCGTTGCGGCCTGGCACGGTGGTCAGGTAGTTGTCGCGGTAGGCCCCCGAGACACGCGCCGAGAACTTGTCGCCTTCGTAGTAGAGCGTCGCGTTGTAGGCGTTCTTGGAAAGACCGGTCAGGTCGGTGCGCAGCGACGGCAAGCCGGTCGAGGTCACGTACTGGATCTTCGAGTCGACGTAGGTGTAGTTCATCTGCACGCCGAAGTCGCTCCAGAAACCGGGCAGGAAGGTGAACGGCTGCTGGTAGGTGAACTCCAGGCCTTTCAGCGGGCCGCCCTTGCTGTTGACCGGGACGTTGAACTGGAAGTCGTCGTTGACTGTCGCGCCGGTGCCATCGAGCAGGCTCGCCGGGAGGCCGGACGTGTAGTACGGCCGGGTTTCACGCGAGGTCAGCACGAAGGAGTCGATGTCCTTGTAGAACAGCCCCAGCGCCAGCAGCGACTCCTCGGCGAAGTACCACTCGAAGCTCAGGTCGGCGGTGTCGGCACGGAAAGGTTCCAGCGCCGGGTTGCCGCCGGTTACCACTTTGTTGCCGCCGCTGACGTTCACCGTCACGCCGGGCGTGAGGTTGCCCAGTCCCGGGCGCGCCATCACCTTCGACGCCGCCAGGCGGATCAGGAAGTCGGGCGTGATGTCGGCGACGAGGTTGAACGAGGGCAACGTGTCGTCGTAGGAGCGCTTGACCGTCACCTGCTGCGGCGTGGTGCTGCCGACGGTGGAGAAGCCGGTGGAGGTCTGCGTCGTGTCGACCTGGCGCACGCCGACGTTGCCGCTCAACGGCATGCTGCCGATCTGGGTATTGAATTCGGCCTGGACCCAGAAGCCCTGGTCGCGTTCCACCACCGATCGGTTGTTGCCGAGCACGGCGGCCACCGTGTTGCTGACCGCGAAGATGCCGCTGTCGCTGTAGAGGTTGAAGGCGCGGTTGAACGCGTCGATGTCCGGGATCAGCCAGGTACCGTCGCCCACGTTGCTGATGTCCTCCAGACCGATCGTCTTGGTCAGGTCGGCCAGGGTCGTGCCGGGCGGAAGCGCCGGAACGACCAGTTCGGACGCGCGGCGCTCCTCACTGGTATCGAAGGTGTATTCCTTGAACTGTCCGCCGGCCTTGAGTCGGAAAGCATCGGTCATCTGCCAGGAGAACCCGATCTGGCCGCTGTCGATGGTGTTGTCGGCGGACTGCGGACGCAGGCGGATTTCCGAGCCGGGCACCGCAGTGGTGCCGTTGATGAAGGCCCACTGCGACGGATCGTTGACGTCGAAGCCGTTGGTGATCACCGGCAAGCGATCGTTGCCGCGGTAGTCGTAGACGTAGTTCTGCGCGTTGAGCTTGTCGATCGTGATGGTGGTCTGGATCGGGTTATCGAATTCCGACTTGGCCCGGCCGCCCTCGAAGTGCAGGCTGAAGTCGTCGGTCAGCTTGTGGTCGGCGTAGAAGTTGAACTGGGTGAATTTGGTTTCCAGTTCGTCGTAGCGGGCTTCCGAACGCACGTCGACGTTGTTGAAGCGGCCGAAGACCAGGTTGTTGCGGGCGTCGACTTCGCTTTCGACCACCACCGTCTGCGGCTTGCCGGCCGCGCCGGTGCGGCTGAAGGACAGGCCGTTGAGGAAATTCTCGGTGCGCGTGGCGTCGAGGTCGGCGTACATCATGTCCAGTCCCATCGACGTGCGGTCGGTAGGATCCCACTGCAGCGAGGCCGTGACGCCCAGGCGCTCCTGCTCATGCTCCAGCACGCCATAGCGCGGAATGCGCGGATGGAAGATCTGGGGGCTCTCGACGGACGGTGTGCCCGCGAAGCCGCCGCTGCTGGTGCCGGTATCCCAACGCACCGTGCTATGGCCTTCTTCGAGCAGGCGGCGCTTGGTGTAGGCCACCGACATCAGGGCGCCGAACTTGTTGTCCGCCCAGGTATTGCTGATCAGCATCGTGGCGCGCGGGTCGATATCGCCGGCCAGGTCGTTGTAGCCCAGCTGCGCGCCGGTGACGAAGGTGAAACCGTCGTAGTCGAACGGGCGCGCGGTCTGCAGGTCGACAGTGGCGCCGAGCGAACCTTCCTCGATATCGGCCGAAGCGGTCTTGCGCACCTTGATGCTGTTGAACAGCTCCGAGGCGAACACGTTGAAGTCGAAGCCGCGGCCGCGGTTGGCGCCGCCGGAACTGTCGGTGCCGCCGGTGGTGGTCAGCGCCTCCATGCCGGTGAGGCGCACGCGGGTGAACTGGCGGGCCAGGCCACGCACCGAGATCTGACGGCCTTCGCCGGCGTCGCGGGCGATGGAGACGCCCGGAATGCGCTGCAGCGACTCGGCCAGGTTCAGGTCCGGGAAGTTCGCGATATCCTCGGCGACGATCGCGTCGACCACGCCGGTCTCACCGCGCTTCACCTCGAGCGCCTTTTCCAGCGAGCCGCGGAAGCCGGTGACCGTCACCGCGTCGAGATTGGTGGGGTCGCTCTGCTGCGCAGCCGGTGCAGCTGCTGCGGTATCGCTGGCGGCCGGCGTGGGCGCTTGCTGGGCCAGGCCCGGCAGGGCTGCCATCTGAAGCGCCAGCCCGATTGAGGCAGCCAACAAGGTAACCGGTGTCTTTTTTGCTCTGCGCTGTGAATTCATGAGTCTCCCCTCCCGTATGACTTGAACAGCTTGTAAGGTGCTTATTGACTGGCTTGCGGTGCTTGTTATGGTGTCGCAGCGGTGTAAATGACACCGATGGTCAAAACCCTAGCAAAAGGGAATGCCCTGCGCATGCTGCAGTGCGTCAAAAAATCGTTAAGCGGGATCCATGGCGGTCTGGCAGGGTGGTCAGGCAGGTGATTTTTAGTCCCCCGGGAGGGGTCGAGGAGTGGGGATGAGCCAACGGATCGTGTGTTTTGGAGAACTGCTGCTGCGGCTGTCGGCGCCGGGGCGCGAGCGATTGCTGCAGACGCCTGGACTGGAGGTGCACATCGGTGGAGCCGAGGCCAATGTCGCGGTGTCGCTGGCGCGCTTCGGCCACGACGCGGCAGTGCTCAGCACCGTCGCCGACAACGCCCTGGGCGAGGCGGCCGTCGCCGAACTGCGGCGCTATGGCGTCGATACGCGGCACGTCCGCGCGGTACCGGGGCGCATGGGCCTGTACTTCCTGTCCCACGGCGCGCTGCATCGGCCGAGCGAGGTGCTGTACGACCGCGCCGACTCGGCATTCGCCAGGACCAGGGACTATGACTGGGAGGCGTTGCTGCAGGGCGCGACGTGGCTGCACCTGTCGGGCGTCAGCCCGGCGCTGGGCGCCGCTACGGCGCAGGCGACCATCGACGCGGCAGGCGCCGCGCGCCGGCTCGGGGTCAAGGTCTCGTTCGACGGCAACTTCCGCGGCAAGCTGTGGCAGGCCTGGAACGGCGATGCCGCGGCGATCCTGCGCCAGATCTTCGCCGAGGCCGACCTGCTGTTCGCCGATCATCGCGACATCGCGGTAGTGCTCGGCGAAAGCGCCAAGGCCGAGGGCGAACATGCCGTCGCCGAAGCCGCTGGCCATGCGTTCGCCGCGTTCCCACACCTGCAGTGGCTGGCCAGCACGCTGCGCACGCAGCACAGCGTCGACCGGCACACGCTCTCGGCGGTGTTGGCTGGTCGCGACGGCAGCTGGCATCGCGCTCCCGACTACACGCTGGAATCCATCGTCGATCGCATCGGCACCGGCGATGCGTTCGCCGCCGGCGTGCTGCACGGTCTGATCGAAGGCATGAAGTCGGACGAACTGCTGCATTTCGGCCTGGGCGCCGCGTGCCTGAAGCATTCGCTGCCGGGCGATTTCAACCTGGTCGCGCGCGAGGAAGTGCAGGCGCTGGTATCGCAGGCGGGATTCCATGTCCGTCGTTGACGCCGAAGCGGTGCTGCGCGGCCAGCGCATCATTCCGGTCTACACGCCCGGCAGCGAAGCCGAGGCGGTCGCGGTGGCGCGCGCGCTGTCGCAGGGCGGCATCGGCGCGATCGAAGTGACGCTGCGCACGCCGGTGGCGATCGATGCCATCGCCGCGATCGCACGGGACGTGCCCGACATGATCGTCGGTGCCGGCACCGTGCTCGACGTCGCTCAGTTGCACCAGGCGCAGCGTGCGGGCGCGATGTTCGCCGTGTCGCCCGGATGCTCGGACGAGTTGTTGCGCGAGGCGCGCGAGGCCGCCATCGCCTACCTGCCCGGCGTGGCCACGAGCAGCGAAGTGATGAAGGCCTTTGGCGCGGGCTATCGCTTGCTCAAGGTGTTTCCTGCCGAGGCCATCAACGCGCTGACCCTGATCGCCGCGTGGAGTGGGCCGTTTGCACAGGCGCGGTTCTGTCCGACCGGGGGCATCGACGCGGCGCGCGCGGTGCAGTATCTGGCACAGCCGAACGTGGCCTGCCTGGGCGGTTCCTGGCTGACGCCCAAGGCGCTGATCGAGCGTGGCGACTGGACGCAGATCGAGGCGCTGGCGCGCGCGGCATCGGCGTTGTCGAGTGCGCCGTCGAATTAGGGCGCCGCTTTAACGCAGCGCGTGATCGGGGACTTCCAGTTCCAGTGACAGCGCCAGATGGTCCGACAGCGCGGCCGGCATAGCGCGTTCATTGGACGTGCGCAGGCCGTCGCCGACCAGGATATGGTCGATCGCGCGCTGCGGCCGCCAGCTCGGGAAGGTCGGCACGACACCATTGGGTGGTTGCAGGCGCGTGTTGCGAAACAGCGCCTGCATCTCGGGACGGTCGATCGAGCAGTTGAAATCGCCCATCAGCACCGCGTGCGGATGGTCATGCAGCAGTTCGGCGATGAAAGCCAGCTGCGAGGCGCGCGAGCCGGCGCCCAGCGACAGATGCGCGATGGCGATGAGCAGCGCGGCGTCGCCCTCGCCAAAGCGCGCCATCAGCATGCCGCGGCCGGAAATGCGGCCGGGCAGGGGATGGTCGATGACCTCGCGCGGCTCCAGCTTGCTCAGCAACCCGTTGGCGCTGGAGGCGACGCTGCCGACGCGACGGTTGGGCTGGTGGCTCCAGTAGTCGAAACCGCCACGCTGCGCGAGGTAGTGCGTCTGGTTGGTGAAACCCGAGCGCAGGCTGCCCGGGTCGCTCTCGTTGAGGCCGACGATGTCGTGCGTGCCGGCGAGCTGCGCGATCGCGTCGAGGCTGCTGCGCTTGTTGCCCGCCGGCAGCACGTGCGACCAGCTGCGCGCGACGTAGTCGTGATAGCCGCGCGTGCTCGAACCCGCCTGGATGTTGGCACTCAGCAGGCGGAGCTGGCGTGTGGACATGGTGCTCGCGGGGGCGTGCTCGCGGGGTCTGATCGTGACAGTGCGATCAGCCGCCCGCCGCAGCGCCAGCCTTGGCGCGCTCCTGCGCAACCAGGTGGTCGGTGATGCGCAGCATGTCCTCGAAGCCCTTGCCGACCACGCGGTACTTGCCGGCGACCACGATCGTGGGCGTGGCTTCGACGCCGCTGCGCTGGATGAACTGGTTGGCGCGCTTGACCTTGGCGTCGATGGCGAAGCTCGACATGGTGCTGGCGAACTGCTTCGCATCGACGCCGTACTTGGCGTAGAAGGCCGCGATCTGATCAGGCGTCGCGACGGCCGGCGGAGCCGGCAGGCTGCGGTCGACATGGATCGCGTTGAAGACCGCCTCGTGCGTCTTGTCGAGCAGGCCCATGGCCTGCGCGGTGTAGAAAGCCTTTGCGTATGGCGTCCAGTAGCCGCCGAACGGCGCAGCGACCGGGTTGAACTGCACGTCCGCCGGCTGCTTGGCCTTCCACGACTCGACCAGGGTTTCGAAGTGCGCGCAGTGCGGGCAGGTGTAGCCGAATACCTCGACCACCTCGATCTTGCCTGCGGCGGGCTGGTACGGCTGGCCGCCGGCGATCTCGATGTAATCGGTGCCGGCTATCGGCGCCGGGCCCTGTGGCGCTACGACCGGGTTGTTGTTGGGAGCGGCCGGCGCGGCGGCCTCAGCCGTGGCCGGTGCAGCGGTCGCGGGGGCCTGCGCCGCAGGCGCGGCTTCGGGAGCCGGTGCGGTGGTGGCGGTGGCCGGCGCATCCGCTGGTGCTGGCGCCTGCTGCTGCGAGCAGGCGGCGAGGAGGGCGACGCTCATCAAGGCCGCGCTCAACAGGGGGGCGCGGAACGACAGGGGCAGGCGCGAAATCATCGTGCAAATCTCCGCAGCGGGGCACATGGGGTGCCGGTGGGGAAGGCGTCCGACAGACGCCGTCACAGTTCAGAAGGATGGCAAAGGATAGCGAGGGCTGCGCTGAACAGGGAGCGCGTCGATCACGCTTAGCGCTTGCCGCCCTTCTTTTCGTACGCGACCAGCGCATCGACGATGCGCAGCGCGTCGTCGAAGGAGCGCGCGCCGGTCACGCGGTACTTGCCGTTGACCACCATCGTCGGCGTCCCATCGACGCCGCTACGCATGATGAACTCCCGGGCCTGGTCCATGCGCGCCTGCACCTTCGGGCCGTCGAAGGTCTGCGTGAACGTCGTCGGATCGACGCCGTAGCCGGCATAGAACGTGGCCAGCTCGCCGACCGTCGCGCCATTGATCGGCAGCGCGTGGTCTTCGTGCAGGGCCTTGAACACGGCGGCGTGAGTGCGTCCTGTGACGCCCAGTTCCTGGGCGCTGTAGTAGGCCTTGGCGTAGGGCATCCAGTAACCGCCGAACGGGGCCGCCAGCGCGACGAAGTTCACGTCCTTGGTGCGCTTGGCTTTCCATGCCGAGACCGTCGATTCGAAGTGGGCGCAATGGGGGCAGGTGTAGCCGAACACCTCCACCACCTCGACCTTGCCCTTGACCGGCGCAAACGGCTTGCCGTCCTCGATCACGACGTAATCGACGCCTTCGACGATCGGGGTGCTGACCGCGGCCTTGGCCGGGGCGTCGGCGGCGAGCGCCGGTGCCAGCGCGAGGGCGGATACGGTGGCAAGGACAGCGGAGAGGAAGAAGCGTCGGCTCATGGCAGGTCTCGAGTCGTGCTGGAAGGTGAGGGCCGGAACGAAGGGGCGGAAACTAAAACGCCGGCCGTGGAAACCACGACCGGCGTGCGAATCATCAGGAGCAGCGGCTCTGACCGGAGTCAGGGATCAAAAGTTCGACCTGCTCAGGTGCCCGTCGCCGGAGCCTTTTCCTCGGCCGGAGCCGGGGTGGCGGCCGGAGCGGCGGGTGCGGCCGGAGCCGCTGCCGGCGACGCCTCGGCGGCGAAGTCCTCGGCGCGCGCGTGCAGACCCTGCAGGTAGCTCGACACCGAGCCGATCTCTTCGTCGGTCAGTTGCTTGGCGATGGTCGCCATGACGTTGAACAGGTGCGGATCCTTCTGCGTGGTCGTGCCGACGCGGTATTCCTCGAGGCGACGCTGCGTGTAGGCCGCCTGCTGGCCGGCGAGGTGCGGATAGGCCGGGCCCGGGTTGCCGGCGCCGTCGGGACCGTGGCAGGCCATGCAGGCCGGAATGCCGCGGGCCTTGTCGCCGCTCT
>DATDBD010000360.1:0-3778 GCA_036525015.1 Lysobacter sp. | reverse complement strand
TGAGTTTCGCCGCCAGCAAGGACGATCCGGCCAGCGGAGGCCGCCACAAGGTATGGGGCAGCAAGCCGTTGTGGGTGCTGCCGCAGACCTCGACGATCGCCTCGCACCTGCCCAAGGCGCTGGGCACCGCGGTCGCCATCGAGGCCGCCAGGCGTCTGGGCCACGCGATGCCGATTCCCGACGACAGCATCGCCGTCTGCTCCTTCGGTGACGCGTCGGCCAACCACGCCACTGCACAGACCGCGTTCAACGCGGCCGCCTGGACCTCGTACCAGAAGCTGCCAGCGCCGGTGCTGTTCGTTTGCGAGGACAACGGCATCGGCATTTCGGTGAAGACGCCGTCGGGCTGGATCGCCAACCGCTTCCAGAACATGGACGGGCTCGACTACTTCTTCGCCGACGGCCTCGACCTGGCCAACGGTTACGGCGATGTCCAGAAGGCGGTCGAGCACTGCCGTCGCACACGCCGGCCGACGTTCCTGCACCTGAAGACCACCCGCATCATGGGCCACGCCGGCACCGACTTCGAGATCGAGTGGCGCTCGGTCGACGAGTTGTGCGCGGTCGAGGCGACCGATCCGCTGTTGCGCTCGGCAGCCATCGCGATGGAATCGGGCTTGATGACGCGCGACGAAGTGCTGACGCTCTACGAAGCCACGCGCAGGAAGTGCTTCGCGGCCGCCGAGGAAGCCGACCGTCGTCCCAAGCTCGACAAGCTGGAAGACGTGATCGCGCCGCTGGCGCCGTACACGCCCGAGGCCGTGCAGCAGGAGGCGCAGCGCGACGACTACGCCCAGCGCCGCCTGGAAGTGTTCGGCAGCGAGGCCAAGCTGCCGGAAAACCAGCCGCCCAGGCATCTGGCCATCCAGATCAACCACGCCCTGCACGACATCTTCGCCAAGTACCCCGAGACGCTGCTGTTCGGTGAGGACGTGGCGCAGAAGGGCGGCGTGTACACCGTCACCAAGGGCCTGCAAAAGGCCTTTGGTGCGCGTCGCGTCTTCAACACGCTGCTCGACGAAACGATGATCCTGGGCATGGCGCAAGGCTTCGCCAACGTCGGCCTGCTGCCGATCCCGGAGATCCAGTACCTGGCGTACTTCCACAACGCCTGCGACCAGATCCGCGGTGAGGCGGCATCGCTGCAGTTCTTCAGCAACAACCAGTTCGCCAATCCGATGGTCGTGCGCATCGCCGGACTGGGTTACCAGCGCGGCTTCGGCGGGCACTTCCACAACGACAACTCGATCACCGCGCTGCGCGACATCCCGGGCCTGGTGGTCGGCTGTCCGTCGCGCGGCGACGACGCGGCCACCATGCTGCGCACGCTGACGGCGCTGTCCAAGGTCGATGGGCGCGTCAGCGTGTTCCTCGAGCCGATCGCGCTGTACATGACCAAGGACCTGTACGAGCACGGCGACGGTGGCTGGCTGACCAGCTATCCCAAGCCCGACGAGGCGATGCCGTTGGGCGAGGGTCGCGTCTATGGCGAAGACAGCGATGACCTGGTGATCTTCACCTATGGCAACGGCGTGCCGATGAGCCTGCGCGCGGCGCGGGCCATCGAAGGCAAGCACGGCTGGAAAACGCGCGTCGTCGATCTGCGCTGGCTGGTGCCCCTCAACGAGGACTACATCCGCGAACAGGCGCGCAGCGCCAAGCGCATCCTGATCGTCGACGAAGGCCGCCACAGCGCCGGCGTGGGCGAGGGCGTGCTGACCGCGATCGCCGAGGGCGGTTACGGCGCACGGCCGTTCCAGCGCGTGGTGGGCGTGGACACTTACACGCCACTGGCGGGTGCGGCCTTCCTGGTGATTCCGTCGGACGACGATATCGTCGCCGCGGCCGATCGATTGGCCTGAGGACAGCACATGTGCGGCCTGGCCGGACTGCTTCGCCCGACACCGGACACGGGTCCCGATCGCCTGTCCGGCCTCGCGCGCGCGATGGGCGATGCGATGCTGCATCGCGGTCCCGACGACAGCGGTGTCTGGGTCGATGAGCAGACCGGCATCGCGCTCGCGCACCGGCGCCTGAGCATCCTCGACCTGTCGCCGCTGGGCCATCAGCCGATGGCCTCGGCCGACCATCGCCATGTCATCGCCTACAACGGCGAGATCTACAACTTCGCCGAATTGCGCGAGGTGCTGGTCGCGCGGGGCCATGCGTTCCGCGGCCATTCCGACACCGAGGTGCTGCTGGCCGCGGTGGTGGAGTGGGGTATCGAGGAGGCGATCGCGCGTTGCAACGGCATGTTCGCGATCGCGCTGTGGGACCGGCAGGAGCGTTGCCTGTGGCTGGCCCGCGACCGCGTCGGCAAGAAGCCGCTGTACTACGGCTGGGCCGGCGACACGTTTGTGTTCGGGTCCGAGCTCAAGGCGCTGTGGCAGCACCCGGCCTTCGACAACGCGGTCGATCCGGATGCGCTGGCGCTGCTGCTGCGCCTGGATTACATCCCGGCGCCGCATGCGATCCACGTCGATACTTTCAAGCTGATGCCGGGCGCGCTGCTGCGTGTGGATGCCCAGGACGTCGCCCGCGGCGCGCAGGCCCACGCACCGGAGCGCGACCAGCGTCGTTACTGGGACGCGCGCGAACGCATGGCCGCGGCGATCGCGCAGCCGTTCACGGGCGATGTGCTCGAGGCGGAGAACCGCCTGGACGCGCTGCTGCGACAGGCCGTCGCACTGCGCATGGTGGCCGACGTTCCGGTGGGCGTGTTCCTGTCTGGTGGCACCGATTCCTCGATCGTCACCGCGTTGATGCAGGCGCAAAGTCGCCATCCGGTGCGCACGTTCACGATCGGATTCGAGCGTTCGCACCATGACGAGGCGCACCTTGCGCGCGAGGTCGCCGAGCACCTGCATACCGCGCACACCGAGCTTTACGTCAGCGGCGCTGATGCGCTGGCGGTCGTGCCGACCCTGCCGGCTATGTTCGACGAACCGTTCGCCGATGCCTCGCAGGTACCTACGGCGCTGGTCGCACGCCTGGCGCGCACGGAAGTCACGGTCGCGCTGTCCGGCGACGGCGGCGACGAGTTGTTCTTCGGCTACAAGCGTTACGACCGCGCCCTGCGCAACTGGCGCTGGCAGCGGCGCGTGCCGGCCCCCGTGCGGCGCGCACTGGCGCGCAGCGCGCGGCAGCACGGCGAAGCGTCGCGGACCGGCGGATTCGCCGCGCTGGCCGCGGAGATGGGCGCGCGCGGCATCGGCGATGTCTATCGCCAGCGTATCGCCCGCTGGCGTGACCCAGTCCGGGCGGTGCCGGGCGCGGCACTGCCTGCCACGTTCTACGACCAGCCCGACCCGCTGCAAGGCCGTGGCACGTCGGCGGACGCGATGATGCTGGCCGATTTCAGCGTCTATCTTCCCGACGACCTGCTGTGCAAGGTCGACCGCACCAGCATGGCGGTCAGCCTGGAGGCGCGCGCGCCGCTGCTGGATTGGCAGGTCGCGGAGTTCGCCTGGTCGCTACCGCTGGAGTTCAAGCGTCATGCGTCCGGCAACAAATACCTGCTCAAGCAGGTGCTGCGTCGCTATCTCCCCGACAGCATGGTCGACCGCGGCAAGCGCGGCTTCGGTGCGCCGGTCAGTCAGTGGCTGCGCGGTGACCTGGGCGAGTGGGCCGCGACACTGCTCGACGAAAGTCGCCTGCGCCAGGAGGGCTATTTCGATGCGGGCATCGTGCATGGCCTGTGGGAGCAGTTCCTCGGCGGCGAGCGCAAATGGCACACGCACCTGTGGAACGTGCTGATGTTCCAGGCATGGCAGGAGCA
>DATDBD010000359.1:0-3588 GCA_036525015.1 Lysobacter sp. | reverse complement strand
GCCGCTTTGCTTTCGGGCTAGCAGTAGTCCCGGTGAGTGACCGTCGCTGCGCACGGGAATCTATAGCTCACTTGTCGTGCCGTCGCAGTTGTCGTTGCCTTTCGAACCGCCGGACTGCATCCAGACCCGAAGGGCGCCGCGCATGGATGTGCGGCGTTTTTCGACCGAGCCATGGATGGCGAGTCGAAAAATCCCTTTAGCCCCTCTGACGTGGGGCTGATTTGTCGGGGAAGGCCATTTCTTTTGGTTACTTTTCTTTGGGCCAGCAAAGAAAAGTGACCCGGCCGCCCGCAGGGTGGACGGAAGCATTGGCTGTTTCACGAAACAGCCAGGCCGCACGAACAACAGCAAACATGGATCCAAGGTTTCGCCGGGGTGACGATCAAGGGTTTGGGAACCCGCAGCGGGATCACGACACCCTCAACAGCGATTCCGAAGACAAACCATCGCGCACAAACCCTCAGCGCAAATCGGTATCCGCCACCACCACCCCATCCTCGTCGGCGCACAACCAGTCGCCGGGCCGGATGCGGATCCCGCCGAACTCCACGTCGACGTCGCGCTCGCCCTCACCGAGCTTGTCGGTCTTGCGCGGGCAAGTGCCCAGCGCCTTGACGCCCAACTCGAGTGCGCCGATCTCGCCACAGTCCCGTATCACGCCGAACACGATCACGCCGGCCCAGCCGTTCTCGGCCGCTTTGGCCGCCAGCAGGTCGCCCAGCATCGCGCGCTGGGTGGAGCCACCACCGTCGATCACCAGCACGCGGCCCTGCCCCGGCTCGTCCACGGCTTCGCGCACACGCGAGTTGTCCTCGAACGCGCGGATCGTGCTGACCAGCCCGTTGAAGGCCAGACGCCCGCCGTAATCGCGCAACGGCAGGTCGAGCACCCGCACCTGTGCATCATGCAGATCGCACAGGTCGCAGGTATTCACCCACGCACCGCGGCCACCGCCGCCTTCATCTTGCCGATCACCTCGGCATAGTCGTGAGCATTGAAGATCGCCGAGCCCGCGACGAACGTGTCGGCGCCGGCCGCGGCGATCTCGCCGATGTTGTCGGCTTTGACGCCGCCGTCGATCTCCAGCCGGATCGCCTTGCCGCTGCGGTCGATCATCTGGCGCACGCGGCGCAGCTTGTCGAGCGCGGAAGGAATGAAGCTCTGCCCGCCGAAACCCGGGTTGACCGACATCAGCAGCACCAGGTCCAGGTCGTCCAGCACCCATTCCAGCACGTCCACCGGCGTGGCCGGGTTGAGCACCAGGCCGGCCTGGCAGCCGTGCGACTTGATCAGCTGCACGGTGCGGTGCACGTGCGCGCTGGCCTCGGGATGGAAGCTGATCAGGCTGGCACCGGCCTTGGCGAAATCCGGGACGATGCGGTCGACCGGCTCGACCATCAGGTGCACGTCGATCGGTGCCGTCACGCCGTGCTTGCGCAGGGCCTCGCACACCATCGGACCGATGGTCAGGTTGGGCACGTAGTGGTTGTCCATCACGTCGAAGTGGACCCAGTCGGCGCCGGACTTCAGGACGTGGTCGACCTCCTCGCCCAGCTTGGCGAAGTTGGCCGACAGGATGGACGGGGCGATGACGGTCGATTGCATGGTGCGGGGGCTCACTTCTTGCGCAGGGCTTTGATTCGGTCGTAGGCGCTGTTGATCTCGCGCGCCTTGGCCTCGGCTTGCTGGCGCAGCTCGGTGGCCGCACCGGACAGCTTATCGGGGTGGTACTGCGAGATCAGCCGGCGGTAGGCCTGGTCGATCTCGGCGTCGCTGGCGTCGGACGTCAGGCCCAGCGTGGCATAGGGGTTGTCGCGGCGCAGCTTGAACCAGTCGATGTCGAAGGCGTGGCCGATCAGCAGCCCGACCAGGGCGCCGAACAAGGGGTTGCCGCGCATCAGGGCGGCGCCGGCAAAGAACCCCAGCAGCTTGCCGTACCAACGTTTCATCGTCCTCCCACTGCCGCAGCGGCCACTATTCACACGTCCGGCGACAGTGTACCTGCACGCCGCGGCCGGCCGGCGTACACTGGCCGGCCCTGTCGCGTGCGCGCGCCAGCCTAGGCGCGCCACGGCGGGGAGTTCCGTGCACACCTCGAGGGTTCTGCGTTGTCCACGACTTTGCTCCAGTCCGACCTGCCCGGTCTGTCTCTGCGCCATCGCGGCAAGGTCCGCGACGTCTTCGACATTCCGGCCGAGCGCCTGCCCGCCGGCGCCGGCGATTGCCTGCTGATGGTCGCTACCGATCGTCTCTCCGCATTCGACGTGGTGCTGCCCGACCCTATCCCCGGCAAGGGCGAGATGCTCTGCCAGATCAGCAACTTCTGGTTCGGCAAAACCGACCACATCGTCCGCAATCACCTGACCGGCATCGAAGTGGCCTCGGTGCTGTCCGACGGCGTCGACGCGGGCCTGTACGCCAAGCGCGCGGTGGTCACCAAGCGCCTGAAGCCGGTGCCGATCGAGTGCATCGCCCGTGGCTACCTGATCGGCAGCGGCTGGAAGGACTACCAGCGCACCGGCCGGGTCAGCGGCATCGCCCTGCCCGACGGCCTGCGCCAGGCCGAGCAGTTGCCCGAGCCGATCTTCACGCCGTCGACCAAGGCCGCCGTCGGCGACCACGACGAGAACATCGACTTCGACACCGCCGTGCGCACGCTCGGCGCCGACCTGGCCGAGCAGGTGCGCGACGCCACGCTGCGCCTGTACAAGTTCGCCCGCGATTACGCCGCCGAGCGCGGCATCATCCTGGCCGACACCAAGTTCGAGTTCGGCCTGGACGCCGACGGCCGCCTGTTCGTGATGGACGAGATGCTGACGCCCGACTCCTCGCGCTACTGGCCGGCCGACCAGTACGAAGTCGGCACGAGTCCGCCGAGCTACGACAAGCAGTTTGTGCGCGACTACCTGGAGACGCTGGACTGGGACAAGACTCCGCCCGGCCCGAAGCTTCCGGCCCAGGTCATCGAGCACACCCGCGCCAAGTACGCCGAGGCGCTGCAGAAGCTGGCCGGCATTTCAGTCGACTGACCGAATCACGCAACACCCTCTCCCGCTCGCGGCGCCCGAAGGGTGTCCAAAGCTGAGAGGGCCGGGGTGAAGGGCAGGACGGCCAGTGCGGCAAACTGCCCGAACGCCCTCCCCTGCGCGAGACCGCGCCATGAACATCGGCTACCTGTACCTTGCCATCGCCATCGTCGCCGAGGTGGCGGCCACCAGCGCGCTCAAGGCCTCCGAGGGCATCACCCGCCTGGGTCCCACGCTGCTCGTGGCCGCCGGCTATGGCGTGGCGTTCTATTGCCTGTCGCTGGTGCTGCGTACGGTTCCGGTCGGCATCGCCTACGCGATATGGGCCGGCGCCGGCATCGTGCTGATCGCGCTGATCGGCGCTCTGGTGCTCCGCCAGCCACGGGACGCACCCGCCGTCGTCGGCATCGCCCTGATCGTCGCCGGAGTCGTGGTGATCCAGTTATTCTCGAAGTCCACCGCCCACTGAGCGGTCCACGCCATGAGCCTTGGGAGGGCGCCATGAGCAGCACCACCGGATCCACGCACGATTCGACCCAGCGTCCGATCGACCGCTGGTTCG
>DATDBD010000358.1:0-5685 GCA_036525015.1 Lysobacter sp. | reverse complement strand
ATCCGGCGCCGCTTCACAGCGGCGCCCACGTCCCAGGAGGGGACGTGCCTTCCATAACCTAGGAGCAGGCATGGCCTGGAACACCCCTGGCAGTGACAATTCCGGCGGCGACCGCCGTCCCCCGCGGCGACGCGGCAGCGGCGGGCTCGACGGCCTGCTCGATTCCGTGCGTGGCCTGTTTGGCGGCCTGGGCAGCGGCGGTGGCGGCGGCATCCTGCGCTGGGTCGGCATCGTCTTCGCGCTGTGGCTGGCCTTCAACTGCTTCGTGCTGGTGACCGAACAGGAACGTGGCGTGGTCCTGCGCTTCGGCCAGTTCTCGCGCGTGCTGCAGCCCGGCCCGCACTTCAAGGCGCCGTGGCCGATCGAGCGCGTGACCAAGCTCAACGCCACCCAGATCAAGACCTTCACCGACAACCTCCCGGTCCTGACCGCCGACGAGAACATCGTCCTGGTCGAGATCAACGTCCAGTACCGCGTCAGCGATCCCAAGCTGTACTTGTTCGGCACCCGCGACGGCGACCAGATGCTGCACCAGGCCGTGCTCAGCACCGTGCGCGAACAGGTGGGCCGCTCCACGCTCGACACCGTGCTCGGCGCTCGCAGTGCGCTGGCGGTATCGGCGCGCGTGCAACTGCAAAAGTCGCTCGCGGCCTACCGCACCGGTTTGTTCGTGACCGAGCTCAACCTGCCCAACGCGCGCCCGCCGGAGGAGGTCAAGCCGGCCTTCGACGACGTCAACAGCGCCCAACAGGACAAGGACCGCCTGATCAGCGAAGCCCGCGCCTACGCCGCGCAGGTGGTGCCGGAAGCGCGCGGCCAGGCCGCCCGCGTGCGCACCGTCGCCCAGGGCTACAAGACCGCGATCATCGCCCGCTCCGATGGTGACGCCGACCGCTTCTCGATGCTGGTCGACCAGTACCAGGCGGCGCCGGAAGTCACCCGCAAGCGCCTGTGGCTGGAAACCTTGCAGGAAGTGCTGGCCGACAACCGCAAGATCGTCGGTGGCGATTCGCGCCAGCTCCTCTACGTGCCGATGACGGAGAAGGGCGCTGCGCGCCCCGGTGGCGCGACGGGCATGCTGGCGCCGGAAAATCTTGCGCCGACCATCACCACCATCGAGCAACAAGCGCAGGATGCCGCCCGCAGCGGCCGCACGCCCCGCCCCGCCGGCCGTGAGGAGGTCACCCGATGAGAGTTTCCATGTGGGTCGCCCTGATCGTGGCGGCATTGCTCGCGCTGCTTGGTTCGGTCTTCGTCGTCAGCGAAGGCCAGACCGGCATGGTTCTCAACTTCGGTCGCGTCACGCGCAGCGACATCGGCCCGGGCCTGCATTTCAAGTGGCCTCTGGTCGAAACAGCACGCGTGTTCGATCGTCGCCTGCAGGTGCTCGATGCGGAACCTGAGCGCTACCTCACCTCCGAGCGCAAGGACGTCAGCGTCGACTTCTTCGCCGTCGGCATGATCGAGGACGTGCGCGCGTTCTACCGCGCAACGGGCGGCGATGAATCCATCGCCGTGCAGCGACTGGCGCCGATCATCAAGGACTCGCTGCGCAACGAGATCAACGCCCGCACGCTGAAGCAGGTGGTTTCCGGCTCGCGCACCGAGGTCGTCGGTCCGCAGATCACGGCGATCAACAAGGGCGCCGAGACCATGGGCGTGCGCATCGTCGACCTGCGCATCAAGCAGATCGACCTGCCGACCGACAGCCAGGTCATCCAGGACGTCTATCGCCGCATGCGCGCGCAGCGCCAGCAGGTAGCCAGCCGCCTGCGTGCAGAAGGGGCCGAGCAGGCCAACACCGTGCGCGCCCAGGCCGACCGCGACAAGGAAGTGATCGTCGCCGAGGCCGAGCGCGACGCCCAGCGTCTGCGCGGCGAAGGCGATGCCCTGGCCGCCAAGACCTACGCCGCCGCTGCCAATAAGGACCCGGGCTTCTACGCGTTCCAGCGCAGCCTGGAGGCCTACCGCAAGTCGTTCTCCGACGGCGAGGCGGTGATCGTGCTCGAACGCGACGATCCGTTCCTGCAGTACCTCAAGTCCGACCGCTGACGGGCCGCTGCACTGCGATGAAGCTCGAGCTGTTGTCGGCGTTATGCCTGGTCGCGGTGTTGGAGGGGTTGTTCCTGTTCATCGCCCCGCGTGGCTGGAAGCGGGCCGCCGAACACCTGCATGCCTTGCCCGACCGCTCCTTGCGTGTGGTCGGCGCGGCGGTGGTGGGCGTCGGGCTGATGTCGTTGTGGTTGGTGAGGCAGTAGACAGGCCCGGGTTGTAGACAGGCGCGGTTCGCGCTACGGCAGCGGGCCACCTGTCCACAATCTGTCCGTTCCGACCGTCGGGGTGGCCCCGCTGCCCCAAAACCCGGATAATGCACAAAAGCCGGACGGGGGCATCCCCGCCGGCTTTCTTGCTGTTTGCGGGGCCGTCCCCGCGATCGCCCGGATATCCGGGTCCCCCACCGTATTTGCAGTACAGGAGCTCTGTGATGGGTCAGTCAGTCGTCGTTCTCGGTGCCCAGTGGGGCGATGAAGGCAAGGGCAAGATTGTCGATCTGCTGACCAAGGAGATCGGCGCCGTCGTGCGCTTCCAGGGCGGCCACAACGCCGGCCACACGCTGGTCATCGGCGGCAAGAAGACCGTCCTGCACCTGATCCCTTCCGGCATCCTGCGCCCCGACGCGCTGTGCCTGATCGGCAATGGCGTCGTGCTGTCTCCGGCCGCGCTGCAGAAGGAAATCGGCGAACTCGAAAGCAACGGCGTGGAAGTGCGCTCGCGACTGAAGATCAGCCCGGCCACGCCGCTGATCATGCCGTACCACATTGCGCTGGATCAGGCCCGCGAGAAGGCCGCCGGCGGCAAGGCCATCGGCACCACCGGCCGTGGCATCGGCCCGGCCTACGAGGACAAGGTGGCGCGTCGCGGCATCCGCGTCGCCGACCTGCATTACCCCGAGCAGCTCGCCGAGAAGCTGCGCAACACCATGGACTACCACAACTTCGTGCTGACCAAGTACCTGGGCGTGGAAGCCGTGGACTTCCAGAAGACGCTGGACGAAGCGGTGGCCTTCGGTGAATACGTCGAGCCGATGAAGTCCGACGTCGCCGGCATCCTTCACGAGCTGCGCAGGCAGGGCAAGCGCGTGCTGTTCGAAGGCGCGCAGGGTTCGCTGCTCGACATCGACCACGGCACCTATCCGTACGTCACATCCAGCAACACCACCGTCGGCGGCGCTTATGCCGGTGCCGGTGTCGGTGCCGATGCCATCGACTACGTGCTCGGCATCGCCAAGGCCTACGCCACGCGCGTGGGCGGCGGCCCGTTCCCGACCGAGCTCGACGACGCCGTCGGCCAGGGCCTGCGCGATCGCGGCCAGGAATACGGTGCCACCACCGGTCGTCCGCGCCGCTGCGGATGGATGGACATCGTCGCGCTCAAGCGCGCGGTCGCCATCAACGGCATCACCGGCCTGTGCATCACCAAGCTCGACGTGCTCGACGGCATGGAGAAGCTGAAGATCTGCATCGCCTACGAATACCGCGGCAAGCGCACCGAGTACGCGCCGCTCGACGCCGCCGGTTGGGAAGAGTGCACGCCGGTGTACCTGGAATTCCCGGGTTGGGACCAGAACACCCACGGCATCACCGAGTGGGACAAGCTGCCGGCCGCCGCCCGCGCCTACCTGCGCGCGCTGGAAGAACTGGCCGGTTGCCCGCTGGCCATCGTTTCGACCGGCCCGGACCGCGATGCGAACATCGTGTTGCAGGATCCGTTCGCGTAAGCATTGCGGTACTAAAAAAAGGCCCCGCGATGCGGGGCCTTTTTGTTTGTGTGCGTGCACTAAACGTCCATCAGACCGCAGCCTGCCGCGCATAACTCACCGTCAATATCTCCCAGTAGTGCCCATCGGGCTCGTTCCAGTAGACGATGCTGCCGCCGTGATCGGTGTTGACCCGCATGTCGACCGGGCCTTGCGGCGTGCTGCGGTATTCGATGCCCGCCGCCTTTATCCGTCCCAGGATCGCGTCGAACTCGTCCTGCCCCACGCGAAACGCGTAGTGGCTGATGGGGAAGGGCTCTTCGGTCTGGTCGAAGTCCAGCGTCAGCCCATCGTTCACGTACACGGGCGAGAAGGGGCCCACGCCGCTTTTCGCCCAGGCCACGCCCAGCAGTTCGCCCAATAGGTTTGCCGCCGCAACGCGGTTGTGGCTGGGCACGATGAAATGATCGAGCTGTACGGCCATCGCATTCCCCTGCGGATTTACTGCATCGAATGCAACCCGATCATGTTGCCTTCCGTGTCGGTCACCAGCGCTATGAAGCCGTACTGGCCGATCGAGAACTTGTCCTTGAAGATGGCGCCGCCATGGGCCGCAGCGCGTTTTGCCTCGGTGGCGCAGTCCGAACAGCTGAAATACACCAGCGTGCTGTTGCCGCCGGACGGATAGCCTTCGTACTTGACCAGCGAACCGGCCGCGCCGGCGGCGTCGCGGTGCATCGGAAAAGCCCACATCTCGATGCCCGGGCTCTCCAGCCGCTCCAGCTTCGTGGAAAGGACGGATTCGTAGAAGGCTTTCGCCCGGCTCATGTCCTGCACATAGATTTCAAACCAGCCCACGGGATTGTTGGCCATGGCAAAGCTCCCTTGCTGTCGAGTCGTGCATCGCCGCGCGTGGCGCGGCGCAGGAGGCAATGTGGGGCACGGCAGGTTATGCAGGCGTGTAGCCCCGTCGGTACGCAGGAAGGAGAGGCGCGAAGACGCGCCTCACTTTTCCGACTCCTGATCAACCGCGCTGCGAATCCAGTACTTCGTGGTGCTTCTCCACGTCCTGCGCCTTCATGTAGCTCTCGATCAGCAGCTGGTACGGCGGGAAGATCATCGTGTAGATCTCGGCCCACTGCTGCGCATCGTCGCGGTGCCAGGTCTTCTGCAACTCCGATGCGACCGCGGCGGTGTCCATCGGCACCACGCCAGCCTGCACGATACGGGCCAGGGTGATCTCCTGCGCCATCTTCGAGTAGGTGCCCGACGCATCGACGACCGCAAACACCTGATAGCCGTCGGCCACGGCGGCGATGCTCGGGAATGCCATGCATACGCTGGTGATGGTGCCGGCGATGATCAGCTGCTTGCGGCCGGTGGCTTTCACCGCGGCGACGAAATCGGGGTTGTCCCAGGCGTTGATCTCACCGCGGCGCGGCACGTACTTCGCATGCGGCGCGAACTGGCGGATCTCGGGAATCAGCGGGCCGTTCGGACCCTGCGGCACAGACGCAGTAGTGATCACCGGCAGCTTGGCCAGCGTCGCCATCTTCGCCAGCGCGGTGGCGTGCGCGCGCAGCACCGGCATCGGCATGTCGGCCACGGTCTGGAACAGTCCGCTCTGGTGGTCGATCAGCAGCAGCGCGGCGTCGTCGGGGCTGATGATCGGCTTGGCGCCATTGAAATTAGCGGTGGCGGAAAAGGTCATGCTGGTTCTCCATGCCTCGGACGGTGTCCGAAGGCGGGCAGGGTTAGGCGATCGGGCTCATGGCAAGCCGTGAGCCCGTCGCGTTCAAAGTCACTCGGTGCGGTCGTAAGAGAACTGGATGCCCGCCGTGCCGCCGGTTTCGATGAACAGGTTCATGAAGGCCGGAACACTCTCGCTGCGCTGCCAGTCGCGCTGCAATTCGCAGAACAACTGCGGC
>DATDBD010000357.1:0-5172 GCA_036525015.1 Lysobacter sp. | reverse complement strand
TAGACCGGGTGCGACGCATCCACCGTCAACAGCAGCGGCTTGCCGAACGCCAGGTCCCCGACCCGTGCGGTCAATTCGTGCTGCGCGGGTGTGGCTCGCGTGACGATGGCGCTTTCGTGTCCCAGTTCGGCCACGCGCTCGCCATCCAGATGGATATCGACGGTGCCGTGGGAGCACGTGCGGTCCGGCATGTACACATGGATGGACCCGTAGGCCTTCCCGGCGGTAGCGGCACCGGCGAATGCAGCCGCTTCCGGCAGCGTATGCCGGATGCGCCGGTACCAGTTGCGCGCCTGCTCGCTGGCGGTATCCCAGGCGCCGCGTTTTTCCAGCAGATGGGTCAGCACGCGGCCATCGTCGGAATAAGCCACCATCAGGCTGTAATCGCGTGAGCTCTCGCCGGCACCGGTTGTCGGCAATGCGTAGAACCACACGTCGCCGCTGGTGCGCCATGACCACACCGCGACATCGATGTCGCGCAAATTGAGCGTCGGTGGGCCCAGTCGTTCCCGCGCCTGCGCCATGGTCATGCCGGCGTCGTACAGGAACGAGGCCTGGTCGGGCGTGACAGGCTCGCCTTGCGCCGCCTTCTGCCGGGTCGGGACATAGACGCAGGCGGACAGCATCAGGCAGGCGGCTAGCAAGGCCGATCGGCGCATGTTTATTTCTCGGTCCAGATGGTCCGGACAACGTTCCGGAGCCGGATCTCAGGCCATCGACGGGCCTTTCGATTCGCGCATGCGCCGACCGTGGCGGCCATGGATGAACGTCATGCGGACCAACGCCATGTGGACAATCGGGGCGGGCGCCCCGATGCTTCCGGCGTCCGGGCGCGCGAAACAGCCATCCAAAAGGGGCCACGATGCTGAGCCGAATCCTTCCCGCACGCGTCGACAACCGTTTCCGCGGACACGTGCTGGCGTTGTGGCTGTTCGTTCCGATCACGTTGATGAGGATCGCGATCAGCCTGTTGCACATCTTCTCTGCCGACGGCGGCGCGCAATCGGTGTCGAAGCTGACGTTGGATACCTATCCCGCCAGCGCCGCGCAGAACGTGATCGCGCTGATGTCGCGCCTGGGACTGGAGCAACTGTTGCTGGGCCTGATCGCGCTCGTGGTGTTGTTGCGCTACCGCGCGTTGATCCCGCTGATGTACCTGGTGATCGTCGCGCACTACATCGCGCACCAGGCCATCGCCGGGATGAAGCCGCTGGCCCTGGCCGGCACGTCGGGCGCCAGCACTCCGGCGATCGTCATCGCGGCTGCCAGTGGCGTCGGGCTGGTCCTGTCGCTGATGGGAAAGGGCTACCGCAGGCGCTATTGAACCGTCGCGACGCCGTGACGCCGCGGGCGGCGCAACTCAGCCCGCGCCAGTGCGGACATGGAAGCCCAGCGCTCCGGCCACCAGTCGCAAGGCCTCGTCGTCGCGCTGCTGGGTGATCCAGCCGGCATGGTGTTCGCTGCCGGTTTCCCAGGTCCAAAGCGTGTAGTGGTGCTCGCGCAGCCGGTCGTAGGCAGTGTTGATCAGCGTCGGCACTTCGACCTCGTCGAGATCGAACTCCTCGTCATCGATTCCCCATTCGATGCGCAGGTTCCAGCGCGCGGCGAGTTCGTCCACGCTCTCGACCAGCGCATGCGGGTCGTCTTCGGCGACGAAGAAACCGGCCTTCCAGTCGATCGCATCGCGCAACAGCCATACCGGGTCGGCATCATCCTCGCCGGCTTCGGCGGCGGCTTCGGCGGCGGCTTCGCGATAGGCGGCGAACTGCTGCAGCGCGGCGTCCTCGTCGCCGGGATTGATCAGCAGCAACAACTGCCAGACCACCGCTTCCTGCGCGGCCTCCTCGTCGACGTCGGATTCGTGGCCGAAGGTCTGGTCGAAATTGTCGTCGGGGTCGAACTCGTCGGGCATGGTCATGGCGGACACCGCGCTGGCGGGTCCATAGGATAGGCCGGTTGCGCATCGGTGGCGAAAAAAGAGGGCTCCCCTGCGGAGCCCTCCAGATGGCCGGCGTCCGTACCGGCACAAGAACGTGTGGATCAGAACGAGCCGATTTAAACGAATGGATCTAAACGCGCGGATCTAAAGCGTGGATCTAAACGCATCGATCAAACCATCAATAGCCCAACGCCTCGGCGACCAGGCCGTTCGCCAGGTTCACCAGCAGGTAGCGGTCGTCCGTCGGACGCACCCAGCGATAGCCGGCCGGCGGCGGCTGCAGGCGGTACACGCGGTAGTCGTTGATGTAATAGCGCGAATCGACGGAGGCCAGCGGAATGCGGTCGCCGCGCTTCCAGGCCTGCTTCTCCCAGCCCTTGTGCTTGCCGTTGTCGTGTTGGCCGTAGGCCATCGGAGGAGTGGTGGGGTGGGACTGGGCGTGGGCCGGCTTGTCCTTGTCCGCCCCCTTGCCGTCGCCGGCAACTGCGGGCGCGGCAACCAAAACCAGGACAGCCAACGGGATCGCAAGAATGGTGTGCTTCTTCATGAATGCCTCCTTTTGCGTTGCGACTCTCACGTCGCGGCTCCAATGAGCGCGGCTCTAATGAGCGCGGCTCTAATCAGCATGGCTCTAACCAGCGTGGCTCTAATGAACGTGTTCCGAGGCGAACCTATCGTCGGCGATGTGAAAGATCCGGCACGGTGCGCTGAACGCTGCGCAACGGTTCAGCTGGCATCGCGTGGGTTCGAGGCGTCCGCGAGTACACCGTTGTGCACAAGAAATTGACGCAGCCGTTCCATGAATTCCGGTTCGAAGAATGGGCAGTCGTTATGGCCGCACTCGATCGGCACCAGCGTCGCGTTGGGCACGGCCTTGAGCAGGTACTCGCTGTTCCGGTAGGGAATGATGTCGTCGTTTCGGCCGTGGAACAGCAACACCGGCCCGTTGTAATCGCGCAGCGTCAGGTTGTCGTAACGGTCGCGCAGCAGCAACGCCGGCGCACCCATGCGATGGGCGAAGTCGTCGAGCGACCCGAACGCGGCCATCAGCACCACGGCGCTCACCGGCCTTTGCCGAGCCAGCGCCACCGCCGGCCCGGTACCGATCGAGCGGCCGATGATCACTATCCGCGTCGCGTCCACATCGCGGCGCGCCGCCAGCCAGTCGTAGGACTTCAGCGCGGCTTCGTCGAGCGTGGCGCGCGATGGCCGGCCGTCGGTGCCGGCATAGCCTGGATACTCGACCAGCAACACGTGCATGCCGGCCGCCGTCAATGGTTGGAGCAAGGGCACGTTCTGGTCGACGAATTCGGCATTGCCGTGGAAGAAGATCGCGGCTGGAGCGCGCGCGGCCGGGGCCGGGCGTTCGCGACCTGGTGGCTGGCGGGCGCGAAGCAGGACGCCTTGCACGTGGCCGAACGAAGCCGGTATCGATACGGCCTGCGCGTACGTCGGCAGCGCGCGTCCCACGCCGTCCCAGTCCATCGATGCGCCGGGGAACATCACCGATCGCTGCTGCACGAACAGCAGGGCGAGATAGCACACGTAACCGGCAAGCAGCGCGCCGAGCATCAGCAGGACACCGCGGGTCATGGCCGATTCCGTGGAAGCGTCGCGCGCAGCCTAGCCTGGGTCGCGTTGCCGCAGCGTCGAGTGCCGCTACCCAGCCGCCTACGAGCCGCATCGAGGCATCGACACGGTGCCAGCGTTGCAAGTCACCCCGGCCAACGCCGCCATGCCACCACCGCTACGGTCGTCATCAGCACCGCGGACACGAAAGCAATCGCCGGGCTGTCGCCGCGCGTCACCAGCACCGCGACATTCCAGGCGTTCCACAGCGCACCCGAGCCCAGCGCGAAGATCGACCACCACTTGGCGGCACTGCGTTTCTTGGCGGCGTCGATGCGGCTCCGGTGGCCGGTCCTGCCGGTCCTCGATGCATCCCAGTCCTTGTCGCGATCCATGCGTTGCTCCTCGGGCGCCCGACGCCCGTAGTCCTCCGATTTCACCACCTCTACGGATTGCGTAGATATACCGCGCGTGAATGCCGGGCGGCCCGGCGAAACGGCTGGCTCGGCAAAACCGGCTCGCCAAAACCTCCCGATGAAGCTCCCGGCGCCGTGCGACCGCATCCGGCCGCGATGAACGTTCGATCAAGGGCCCGGCGCGAGTCACGTTTGCCGCCCATTCCCTTGCCACCCGCCCGATGCCACCTGGAACCCCCCCGCCATGACCACGCCCACTCCCGCCCGCATCATGCAGATCGGCATGGGCTTCTGGCCCGCCAAGGTGCTGCTGTCGGCGGTGGAATTGGGCGTATTCACCGCGCTGGGCCCCAAGGCGCGCACCGGGCGCGAGTTGCAGGAGGCGTTGGCCCTGCATCCGCGGGCCAACCCCGATTTCTTCGATGCGCTGCTGGCGCTGGGTTTTCTTGAGCGCGATGGCGATGGCGAGGCGGCGCGTTATCGCAATACGCCCGAAACCGCCTTGTTCCTCGACCGGACCAGCCCGCAGTTCCTGGGCGGTTTCCTGGAGATGGCCAACGCGCGCCTGTACCGTTTCTGGGGCGACCTGTCCGAGGCGCTGCGCACCGGCAACCCGCAGAACGAGGTCAAGCATTCCGGCGCGCCGATGTTCGCCGAGCTCTACAGCAAGCCCGAGCGCCTGGAACAATTCATGGATGCGATGAGCGGGATCTCGACCGGCAACTTCCAGGCGTTGGCGGACAGGTTCGATTTCTCGCCCTACCGCACGCTGTGCGACGTCGGCGGCGCCACCGGCCTGCTGTCGATCCTGGTGGCGAACAGGCATCCGCACCTGCACTGTATATCCGCCGACCTTGCGGCCGTCACACCGATCGCCCAGCGTCGGATCGCCGCCGCCGGGCTGGCCGAACGGGTCGAGGCCAGGTCGATCGACTTCTTCGCCGATCCGCTGCCCCAGGCCGACGTGATCACGATGGGCCTGATCCTGCACGACTGGAACCTGGAAAAGAAAATGCACCTGATCGGCGCGGCGTATGACGCCCTGCCGCCCGGCGGGGCCTTCATCGTCGTGGAGAACCTGATCGACGATGCCCGGCGCGAGAACGCCTTCGGCCTGATGATGTCGCTGAATATGCTGATCGAGTTCGGCGATGCCTTCGACTTCACCGGCGCGGACTTCGACCGCTGGTGCCGCGCGGTGGGATTCACCCGGACCGAAGTGATCCCGCTGGCGGGGCCGGCAAGCGC
>DATDBD010000356.1:0-7315 GCA_036525015.1 Lysobacter sp. | reverse complement strand
GACCAAGACCGGCACCGTGCGCGCCGTCGACGGCGTCCACTTCGAGGCGCGCGACGGCGAGATCACCGGACTGCTCGGCCCCAACGGCGCCGGCAAGACCACCACGCTGCGCATGCTCTACACGCTGATGAAACCCGATGCCGGCCAGGTGCTGGTCGATGGCGTCGATGCCTCGCGTGATCCCGCCGCGGTGCGTCGCGCCCTCGGCGTGCTGCCCGACGCACGTGGCGTATACAAGCGCCTGACCGCGCGCGAGAACATCGCCTACTTCGGAGAGCTGCACGGGCTTTCCAACGAAGTGATTGCGCAACGCACGACAGTGCTGTCTGCCGCGCTCCAGATGGACGACATCCTCGATCGCCAGACCGAGGGGTTCTCGCAGGGACAGCGAACCAAGACCGCGATCGCACGCGCCCTGGTGCACGACCCGAGGAACGTCATCCTCGACGAACCCACCAACGGTCTCGACGTGATGACCACACGCGCGATGCGCGGCTTCCTGCAGCAACTGCGCTCGGAGGGGCGCTGCGTGATCTTCTCCAGCCACATCATGCAGGAGGTCGCCGCGCTGTGTGACCGCATCGTGATCATCGCCCAGGGACGCGTGGTCGCCGCCGGCACTGCCGACGAACTGCGTGCGCACACGGGCGAGGCCAACCTGGAGGACGCCTTCGTCAAGGCCATCGGTTCCGAGGAGGGCCTGCAGGCATGATGCGCATGGACTACAAACACCCCAATGGTTTCGCCACCGCCTGGTCGGTATTGCGCAAGGAACTGCGCGACATCTCACGCGACCGCCGCACGCTGGCGCTGGCGCTGTTGCTGGGCCCGCTGCTATACCCCGTGCTGATGATCGGCATCGGCAAGCTCGCCGAAAGTCGCGCCAAGACGCAGCTCGACCAGGTGCTGGACGTTCCGACGATCGGCATCGAGCGCGCACCGAACCTGGTGGCGTTCCTGGCGACGCAGGGCATCAAGGCCACGGCAGCGCCCGCCGATCTCGACGCGGCCATCGCCAGCCAGGACGTCGATGTCGGCCTGCGCATCGACACCAACTACGCCACGGACTGGCGCGAAGGACGGCCGGCCCTGGTCGAGGTCGTGCAGGACAGCACGCGTCGCAACACCGACATTCCCAGTGCACGCGTGCGCGCCGCGCTGTCGGCGTATCGCGATCAGGTCGGCGCGTTGCGCCTGCTTGCGCGCGGCATCGATCCTTCGGTGACGCGCGCGCTCAATGTCGGCAGTCGCGACCTGGCCACCGAGGATGCCAAGCGGGGTTTGATGATGTCGTCGATCCTGCCGTACCTGCTGATCCTGATGTCGTTCCTCGGCGGCGCCTACCTGATCATGGACGCCACTGCAGGTGAACGCGAACGCCAGTCGCTGGAGCCGTTGCTGGCCACGCCGGCGAAACGCGGCGCAATCGTCAGCGGCAAGATCGCAGCGGCGTGCGTGCTTGGACTGACCTCGCTGCTGCTGACGCTGCTGGCGTTCAAGCTCAGTGCGCAGATGGCCGGTGGCACCGCGAAGATGATGGACGTGCGCTTCGCGGCGATCGGCAGGATGCTGCTGATCCTGTTGCCGATGCTGTTCATCGGCACGACACTGCTGACGTACCTGTCGGCCACCGCCAAGAGCATGAAGGAGGCGCAGAGCCACATGACCTGGCTGATGCTGCTGCCGATGCTCCCGACCATCGCGCTGGCGGTCAATCCGATCAAAACGCAGTTGTGGCAGTTCACGGTACCGTTCCTGGCGCAGAACCAGCTGCTGCTCAAGGTGATCCGTGGCGAGGCGATCACGGCGCAGGTGTGGGCGATCTACCTGGCGGCAGGCTTCGGCGTTGCGGCGTTGCTGTGGTTCGCGGCGGTGCGGCGTTATCACCAGGAGCGGCTGGCGATTTCGGGGTGAGCCTGCTGGGTGATCCATCCAGGTGCTTGATGCAAAAAAAGAACCCGGCCGAAGCCGGGTTCTTTTTTTGGGCTATCGCATTCGACTCAGCCGCCGCCCGAACCACTCGCCGCTCGGGCCGGCTCCTCGTCGTCATTGGCGGCCGGATCGACCGGGTAACGGGTTTGTTCGATCACCTGGTTGGCCGAATCGGTACCCTGCTGCGGCGGATTGCCTTGCGGTACCGGCTTGCTCTCGAACCGCAGCTTCGGCGGCCCGCCCTCGCTCTGCACCGAGCCGACCTCGCCCTGCGCCCGGCGCGCCTTCACCTGCTCGATCACCTCGTTGTTGCACGAGCCTTCGATGAAGTCCGCACGCTGCAGCTCGCCCTTCTTCAGGTCCACGAACACGCTGTTCGCATCGCCCGCATTACGACTGCTGCTGGTCACCAGACGACTGCGCGTCGGCAAGGTGGTCGAGTCCACCTTCAACACGTGCGTGGTCGCCCGCACTCCGCAATAGCTGTACTTGCCCTCCGAGTCGCTGACCAGGTAAGTGCCGTCCTCGAGGTACATTCGCACGCCCGGGATGCCCAACTCCTCGCGGTCCTTCACCGAGTTGTAGTTGCAGTCCACGAACACCGCACCGGCCACGCATCCCTCTTCCGAGAACACGCCCGGGGTCACGTCGACCTTCCACTGCGACTCGTTCGAACACGGAGCGGTAGTGGTCGCCTGGGCAATGCGGCACTCGGCCTGCGCCTTGTTGATGCCGTCGCCCTCCTGGGCACCGACACCGATGCGAACACGGTAGGCCACGGTCACTTCTGAACCCGGATCGATCCGGTCCAGCGTCAGGCGCAGGACCGCACCCGGCGCACCTTCCAGCGACACCAGCGTGGCGCCGCTGACCTTGGCCGTGTCGTCCACCAGACGGAACCCGGCCGGCAGGCGATCGACCAGCGTCGGCATCACCGCGATGCCGGTGCCGTTGTTGCGGATGCGGATCGTGTAGCTCACCACATCGCCGACTTCGGCCTCGCGCACCGAACCGCGCTTCTCCACCACCAGGACCGTGGCCACGCTCGGCTTGGGCGTGTCGACGCACGCGTCGTCGTGCTTTTCCACGCCGTTCGTCGTCAAGGTGGCCAGGTTGAACAGGCCGTTGTCAGGCGAGCCCGCCACGCACGCGTCGTTGGCCTGGCTGCTGCCGGCCGCCACCTTCACCCGGACCTCCAGGGCATAAGTGTCGGTCGCGCCCGCGGCCAGATCCTGTCCGGTCGCCAGCGTCCACGGACCCGCGCCGCTCAGGGCCGGCAGGCTTTGCTGATTGCGCATCGCCGATGCCGAGACGATCGAGACGTCGCTGTCGAACTGCGGCGTGTCGCCCAGCTCGTAGGTGCCGTTGCTGCCACCGTCGTTGCGGACGGTGATCGTGTAGCGCACCACGAACTCGTCGGCCGAGCCCTCCACCGGTTGCACCGCACCGACCACCGACTTGTCGACGGTCAGGATCGGCGCCACCGGCGTCACCACGCAGTGGGTCGGATCCGTTGCCGGATCACAGCTCGGCGGCGTCGTGCACGTCTGCGTCGCCGGGTCGCAACCCGTCGGCGGCGTGCTGGTGTTGTCGGTGATCAGGTTGCTGATCTGCGTCACGCCGGCCGGGATCGGGTTCGCCACCGTCACCACCACCGTCGCCGTCGCAGTGCCACCGTTGCCCGCGATCGGGCCGGCCACCGTGATCGTGCACAGCTTGCTGCCCACATCGCCGGCCGCACAGGTTGAGGTCACGCCCGTGCCGTTGATCGACACCAGCGTCGTGTTCACCGGCAGCACTTCATAGAACGCATGGTCCACCGCCGACGCAGTGCCGCTGTTGGTCGCCGTCAGCGTGTACGTCAGCTGCTCGCCCGCTTCGGCCTGGCCCGACACGCTGCCAGACTCGCCCGTCAGCGCCTTGGCCACCGTCACCTGCGGCGCCTGCACGACCACCGTGGCCACGTTGGACGTGGTCAGGTTGACCAACGGCGTGCCGTTGACGACACCTCGAATGGCGAACGCATTGCTGTACACATTGCCAACGGCGTTGCCGGTGGTGTTCAAGCTGATCACGGTACTGCGAATCACGCCATCGGCCTGGATGGCCGTGCTGGTGATACGGATCGCCGTCGCCTGGGCGACGCTGGCCGGACAGCCCGCGCTGCCGAATTGCGCCTGCGTGCACCAGGTTATGCTGCCAGCCGGAATCGCGTTGCTGGGCGCATTGGGATCTGGATCGATCGTGGCAGGTGCGGCCGACGTGTAGTAGATCGTCGCGGCCGGGCTGCCATCGTTGGCGATCACCGGAACTGCCGCCAGGCTGTAGCTGCCCACGTAGTTGGTCGCGGGAGTGCGCCCATCGCCGGAGTACGGGAAGACGTCGATCAGGTCCGAACTGTCGACCGAGGCGCCGTTGCGGCCCCAGTTCAACTGGTACTGGATTTGGCCATTGAACCCAATGGTCGGCGTCAGCACGTCCTTGCGCAACTGCATGCCGCCCGGCGTGGATATGGTCAAATCGCGACGTGACGCGCTGAAGCACAGCGTACCGCTGACTTCGCCCGTGGTGGTGTTGATGGTGTAGCCCGGAGCGAGCTCACCGTCGTAGATCCCGGAACCCGTCGGAGACGTGCACTCGCCCGTGTCCGGGTCCGCCGGACTGGTCGCGGAAACGAAATTGGGGACGGCCTTGCCATTGGGGACAAAGGGATCGACCACGGCCTGGAAGGTGATCGGGCCGGCCGTCGTACCCGGCGCCGGGCTCGGAGCGACATTGCTGAAGGTCCAAGTCAATGTGGTGTAGCCAGCCGACGGCACGCCTGCCTGCACCGTCGGGCCCACTGCGCCCGGAGCCGTCGCCGAATTCGCCACATAACTCACGCCTGGCGGAAGAACATCGGTGACCGTGACCGAGGTCTGCGGCATCGACGAAACCGGGCTGCTGACAATCGGAGTGATTCGATACGTGATGGTGTCGCCGGCCACCACCTGGCTGGCGCTGTTGGCCGGAACGACCGTTTCCTTTCGGATAGTGACGGAAGCGCGGGCCAGAAAGACCTGATCGCCGAAGGTGCTGATCACCGGATCGGCGCCGTCAACGGCCACACCCCACCAGCGACCCGTGGAATCCTGCACGCCCTTGCCGCCGACACTGTTGTAAATGGTCGAGGTCGCCCCAGGCAGCGAATAGGCGCTCCAGTTATGCAGCTCCTCACCCGTGGGAATCATCACGCCGGCCGTAGCGCCGCCCCAACCGCTGAAGGCGTAGGCGTCCAGAGCACGCAGGTTGTAGCTGATCTTCACCGTCACACCCGACGGAACCGGCGCGGTCGTAGCGAAACGCACCTTGGTTACCGCGGCAGCCCCTCCGGGCACTGCCGCCAGGCTGGAATACCAGGTCACCGATTGATCATCGGCGCAGGTGCCATTGCGCATGTCGTCTTCTGATGCCCAGGTGTTGCCCGCACCGTTGATGCCGCCAACGCCGTACTCCAGCGTTCCCGGGACGCCATTGCCGACGGCGTCCACCAGCGTGAAGCGGGTGTTGTCGATTTTTTCGCAAACGAGGACGCCGGCAGGGACGGCGATGCTGTCGGTATTGACGTATGCCACCTGGCCACCGGCTACCTGCCCAGGCACTACCTGTCCGGTGCCTGCCTGTACCGGAGCACCCGTCGCGGCGGGATCGAAGTACTTTACGAAATAGCCGCCAGTGGTAGTGGTCCTGACTTCGACCGTACCCGTCTGATTATTGGGATTGGGATCCACATTGGGCTGGCCGGTGACACTCGTGCCCGTCAGGGAGACGGTGTTGTCCAGGCCGGTGGTGGTGCCCGGCGGGAAGTTGCTGGCCGGCTCCCACAGCGTGACCGAATAGACGAACAGGTAATGGTCACCCGCGGGCAGGGGAACGCCTTCCCTGTCGTAGATCGGGTAACGCGCCGTGACTAGGTTGGCACCACTGATGGCCAGGGTGACGTCGGTAGCCACGCCGCCGGTTTGGCTGATCGCGCAGGTGCCAGGGTCCGTGACCGAGTCTGCCGGCGCCGTGGCGTCGGTGTAGGGGAGATAGGAGGTTGGCTTGTCGTAGGCCCTCTCCTCGTCACCGGTACCCAAACCAAGATGGGCGGGGTCGCTATTTCCGACACAGGATCGACCGGAGGCCGGACCCCAACTCACGATGCGCGACCCGTCGGTGCCCGACGTGGGGACCGTGTCGGTAATGACCAGTGGATCGGTCAAGTTCTCGACGCCCTGCGGCCCATTGGGGACCAACAGGCTGATGTCATAGACCAGCAGATAACCCGGCTCGCCATTGGGTCCGGGATAGGCAATGGTGCGCAAACCGTGCTTGTGCAGATCGTACTGGGGCTTGGCCAAGACCGTCACAGGCCCGGAAATCGGCGTAGCCGGCACTGGCTCCTTCGTCTCCGGCGAACTGAACGTCGTGATAGGGTTTGGAATCGTGGTGCCGTTCGGCGCCGTGCCCAGAACCGTCGCCTGGGCAAAGGTGAAATCCGTACCGGCCGGAATCGGACCGGGGATGTTGCAGGTCAGCGTTCGTCCACCATCAGTGATGCCACTGCCCGGCCCCGTGCATTCGGGGGGAAGCGCTTTCCACACGGCCACTGTGACGCCGCCCACTTGGGGCAGCGTGCTGACGTATTGCACCGCCGTGTCGGGTTTTCCTTTGGTCGATCGCTCGAACTTGTAGGTGATGTCGGCGTTGGTGCAGACGTTCAGATCGGCGGTGCTGCTATCGAGTGAGCAGCCGCCGTTGCCGGTCTCTGTGGGCGTAACGTTACCGGCCGTGATCGTGGCATTCGCCATCGGTGCATGCGCCCACGCCGCCAGGGCCAGAAGCATCGTGCATGCGCCGCGCTTGTACGCAGCGATCCATGCGCGGGACGCCATCCTTTCGATGCGTGCCGCATCCGCGGTCGCCCCGGGTCCCTTCACGAGCATCGCGCGCCTCTCGTCCCGGCCACGAACGACCGGTGCATCCGCGTTGCCGAACGTACGACATGACCGCTCGCGATCGCTGTTCAGCGCCTGGCCCAAGGCACGGACGCTACTGGAGATGGCTATCAAGGAAACTCGCATGTGATCACTGACCTGATGGTTGCATCGGCTCGGCCTGAGGGCCGCCATGTCGGCGGACCCTCACGCGTGCTCTCAAAACTGTTACTGGGGCGCTGTTTGCGGGGACGCTTTACTGAGCGCTTCCGCCCGACTCGGCCTTACGCCGCGTACCGACGATTTCCACGCTGACCCGGCGATCCGGCTGCAGGCACGCGGTCAACGCGGCGTTGGCACGCTCGCCCTCGCACTGGCCAGTGCTGCCGGTGGGTTCGCTTTCGCCGCGTCCGGTGGTCTGGATC
>DATDBD010000355.1:0-3043 GCA_036525015.1 Lysobacter sp. | reverse complement strand
CCGGTTCGAGCCGATGCTGATCACCCCGCGCAACCATCCGTTGGCGCAGAAGCCCGAACTGGAACTGCAGGACCTCTCGCCCTACGGCCTGATCCTGCCGCCGCAGCGCCTGACCACCTACCGCCTGGTTGACCTGGTGTTCCAGCAAAACCGCGTGCCCTACACGGTGGCGCTGGAAGTCGGCGGCTGGGAGGTCATCAAGCAATACGTGGCGATGGGTCTGGGCATCAGCATCGTCACCTCGATCTGCCTGACCGAGGCCGACCGCGAGCGTCTGGCGACGCGCTCGCTGGCGCGCTATTTCCCGTCGCGCAGCTACGGCGTGGTGGTGCGCAAGGGCAAGTATTTGTCGCCGCATGCGCGGGCATTTACCGAACTGATACGTCCGGCGCTGTTCGAGCGCGAGGATTACTACGCCACCGGGCAATCCGAGCGGTAGGGCGGGCCTTGTCCCGCCCGAAGCGGAAGCCGTGCGCAGTGGCGGGCCGGGGCCGCCCTACTTGCCCGCGCCCAATCCGGCGGGCTGGCCGGCCAACCAGCGTCGGTAGCCCCGATAGTGGTGCAGCGCGAAGCCCGCGAACGCAGGGCTGTCCCGGTAAGCCCGCTCCGTCTGCGCCACCGCGCGCTCCAGGTCGATCTCGGTGAGGTGGTTGAAGGTGACCTTGCTCAGCTCGTTGGGGGTCACTTCCAGGCCGATCACCACGCGCTTGCGCTTCTTCGCCGCGTAGGCCATTTCGTTGGCAGCGTGCGCGATGATGCCGTCGCTGCCGTCGACGCGATGGCGATAGTCCATCAGCGCGACGTAATCGTAGAGATCGATCACGTGCTCGCTGACCGGGCGCGTGACGCCATTCCATTCCATCTCGATGCCATCGAGCCAGAACGGGATGGCCGGCCCGATGGACAGCGTCTGTCCGGAAGCGCGCTTGAGCGTCATGAACGCCTGGCCCAGGTCCAGGAATTGCCGCAGCAGCTCCATCTTCCGCGTCTTCCATTGCGCCAGGATGTGCGGCTCGATGTCGAGGTTGACGCCGTCGAAACGCGCATCGGGGTTGGAGCCCGCGTTGTAGGACAGCACGCGCTGCATCATCGCCAACGCCGCTGCGCGTCGCTGCGGCAATACATATTCCTCGGTGCGCAGGTAGGCCGAGCCGAGCAGCGCATACACCTTGAAGCCTTCGCCATGGGCACGCTGGATGAAGTGCCGGTACAACTCCGGCCGCTGCGCGATCAGGTTGCGCCCGCGATAGGCGTCGGCATAGAGGTAAATGGTCGTGACGCGCTTGCCGTGCAGGAAGCGCAGGGCTTCTTCCGCGGCGGCGGGCGATCCGACCATGGCGTACGACTCACGCTCCCAGGTCCACACGGCGCGGTCGGCGGCGCGCGCGAAAGGAATCGCCAGGACCAGCCCGAGCAGCAGCGCGGACCGGGCCAGCAAGACCCGGGCGAGGCCGGTCGCGAACTGAAAACGCATGGTGCACCGCCCGCGGGGGAATCGGAGGGCATTGGCGGAACAGGTTCCGCCCACGTGGTTACGGCGTGGGCGATCAGCCGCGGATCTGCAGCGGGATCCGATAGCGTGAAGCACCCACGCGCCGGCCAGTCACCGGATGCGAGGCAATGGCGGCTAAGTAGTAACGGCCCGGCGCGAGGCCACCGGCCGCGACGGGGATCCGCATCTGCTGGCGGGCGCCCGGCATAAGCCGGATGGCAGAGCCGTAGTACTCGCCCAGTTCGCGTCCGGCCTCGTCGCTGAGCACCAGCAGCGGCACGAACTCCTCCGACACGGTAGTGCCGCCGTTGGAGAGCAGCACTTCGACGTCGATCGGGCCTGACCGCGCCGCCTCCGGCGCCAGCACCTCGTGCACGCCAAACGGATCGGCGATCCGGGGCGCTGCGGTCACGCCGCGATCGCCGACGCGATAGCCCGACCAGTTCGCCGCAACATCGACTGGCGCCAGCACGCGATCGCGCGCGAACCGGTCGTTGGCCGCCTGGTAGCGCGCGAAGCGCTGCCCCAGTTGCGCGGCCACCGCGCTGTCCGATGCCGGCTCGATCGTCATGCCATCGCCCAACGCGAACAGTTCACCGCGACTGAGCAGCCAGGGGCCGGACACGAAATCGGACAGGACGGTCTTGCTTTGCTTGAGCGCGATGTCGTGCACGTTGCGGAACGACGGCTCCATGTCCAACCCGGAGCCCGTCCAGGTCACCATCTTCGGCGTCGCCACACCGTATCGGTTGGACAGGTACGCCAGCAGCGACGGCGCGATGTCCAGGTGCGACGACACCGAGCGGATCCGCTCCGGCCGCTTCAACAACGGCGAGGCGATGATCAACGGGACGTGGTAGCGCTCGACGCGGCTGGCGATCGGGATTTCGGGCAGGCGATGGTCGCCGGTGATGACGAAGATCGTGTTGGCGTAGGCCGGCTGGCGCGAGAACTCATCGAAGAAGCGGCGCAGGGCATCGTCGGTGTACATCACCGAGGTGTAGATGTTCTCGTGCCGGCGATAGCGCGGCTTGTCCGCATCGGCGATACCGATCTCGTCGAGGCGACGCTCGAAGCGCTCGTGATAGGCGGCCTGTCCCGGGAACGAGTACGGCGTGTGCATGCTGATGGTCTGCATGACCGCGACGAACGGCCCGCCAGGCGCCGCCGACTCGCCGGCCAGCGTGCGCGAGACCAGCTCGTTGTCGGCATAGCCCCAGCTGTTTTTGCCCGGGCTGCGCGGATACTGCGAGCCGAAGTCCTCGGCGCCGACAATCGTGTCCACGCCCTGCCGGCGCAGGTACATCCGCTGGTTGTCGAATCCGACATCGGACCCGCTGTAGAAGCGCAGGCCATAGCCGTGGCGCTTGAGCACGGCGAGCAGGTCGTCGTGCTGCGGCATTGCTTCGGCCAGCGCGTTGAATCCGCGCTCGCCCGGCGGCAGCGAGCCGAACACCGACGGCAGCACGCCGAAGGTGCGGCCCTGCGTGGCCAGGAAGTTCTCCCAGTACAGGCTGCGCCCGGCCAACTCGTCGAGGAACGGGGTGAAGC
>DATDBD010000354.1:0-7212 GCA_036525015.1 Lysobacter sp. | reverse complement strand
CAGGCGCAACTGCTGGGTTTCGTCGTTGTCGTCGGCCTCGGCGATCTGCGTGCGCAGCCAGTCGACCAGGCCGTGCTCGCCCACTGCGCGGGTATCGGCTTCCTGCAGCACCTCGGCCAGTTGCAGCGTGTTGGTCAGGCGGCGCTCGCCGTCGGTCAGCGCCAGCAAACGCGGGGCCTGCTCTGCGCAGACGTCGCCCAGCATCGCCAGCGGCCCATGCCGCTGCCATCGGTCGCGCCATGCCAGCGCGCGCAACTGCCAATGGCGATGCAGGACAGGGTTGTCGTCGAAGCGATTGAGCGTGTCGGCATCCAGGCCGATCAGCATCGTCGCCAGCGCGCCGCGCAGCCGCGCGTCGTCGTCAGGACGCAGCAGCGCATCCAGCAATGCAAGCACGTCACGGGCCTGCTCGGTTGAGAACAAGCTGCGCCGCCCGGCTGCGACCGCCGGAACGCCAGTGAGCGCCAACGCCTCGCGCATCAACGTCGCCTCAATGTGGTTGCGCACCAGCACGGCGATGTCACCGGCCTGCGCTGGCCGCTCGCGATCCTTCTCGCGCAGCGACGCGCGACCCTCGCGCGCAGCGAGCAGCAGCGCATGGATGGCGCTTACGCAGGCCAGGGATGCGAGTTGGCGAGCCTCGCCTACCAGCCATTGCGGCTTCTTGCGGCCGTCATCAGGCGCGGGCAGCGAGCAGACGACCAGTGCGGGCGCGGTGCGGCCATCGCGCTGGAAGTCCGCGTCCCGCACCGCCCCGCCGGGTTCGACATCGCGGAAGCGGATGCGCTCGTCGACGAAGGCCGACTCGCCCGCACGGTCGTATAGCGCGGCGACCGCCCGCAGCAGCGAGGGCCGCGAACGGAAGTTACGATCCAGTGCCGGCGCGCGCTGAGCCCGTTCGGCGGCGCCGAGATAAGTGTGGACGTCGCCGCCGCGGAAGCGGTAGATCGCCTGCTTGGGATCGCCGATCAGGAACAGCGCCGGGGCGTCTGCCTCGCCCGTGCCGAACACGCGCTCGAAGATCGCCCACTGGCGCGGATCGGTGTCCTGGAATTCGTCGACCAGCGCGAAGGCGTACTGCGCGCGAAGCCGCTGGGCCAGGCGGCTGCCGTGCGGCCCATCCAGCGCCTGCGCCAGGTTGGCGATGAGATCGTCGAAGGTCTGCTCGCGGCGCAAACGCTTGAGTGCGGCCAGTCTGCGCGCCGCCTCCTCTCGCACACGATGCACCAGCACGAGGCGTTGCGCGGCCAGCCACGCCCCTCGCTCCTTCGCGACGTCTACGTAGTGCGCAACCGCGTCGAACAACCGCGAGGCCGGCGCCTTCAACGGCGGACCGCTCTTGGCCTTGTTGGTCTTGTCCGCCAGCATCTGCGGCGTCAGGCGATCGATGCGGTCGTGAACCGATGCCGCGGCATCGCCAAGCGCGCACCATCGCGCGAGGGCGCACATCAGTTCGGCCGGCAGTCCCTTCTTGTAGGTCGTGCCGTTGAGCACCTTCGATTCGATGGCGGCGTCCAGCGCCGCGCAGGCCTCGTCACCATGCAACGCGAAGGCCATGCGCAGCGCATCGGCAGCGTCGCGCAACCGCGGCAACGGATCGGATGACGGCGCAGGCGGCGCAGGCTCGATTCGCGGCGCGTACAGCAGGCGGCCGAGGTCGCCGGCCAGCGCCGCCGGCGCGCGCCATTGTGCCTGCAGCAGTTCGGCATCGATGGGATCGGCGCCAAGCGATCGCCACAGGTCGGTGGCGATGGCGTCGATCAGTTCGCGTTCGCTGCCGGTCAGCTCGGGCGCGAGCAGCGACTGCCCCGCTTCGACGGCATGCTCGGCCAGCGCGCGCGCGCAGAAGCCATGGATGGTGAATACCGCCGCCAGGTCCATCTCCCGTGCGGCCTGCCGCAAGCGTCGCGCCAGGGACAGCGGGTCTTCGTGCCGGGCTTGCCGCGTGATCAGCTCGCGCGTGACCGCCGCTTCACTGTCGTCGTCGTCGAGCGAGGTCGGCATCAGCGCAACTTCGTTCGCCAGGCGTGCGGCCAGCTCCAGGCGCAAGCGCAGGCGTTCGCGCAGTTCCTGCGTGGCCGCTTCGGTATAGGTCACTGCGAGTATCTGTCCGACGCGCAGGCCGCGTTCGATCACCAGGCGCGTCACCAGCGTCGCCAGGGTGAAGGTCTTGCCGGTGCCCGCGCTGGCTTCGATCAGGCGCACGCCGTCCAACGGCAGGTCGAGGAAGGCGTCCTGTGCGGCGGCGCTCATGCGACCTCCCCGGCGTGCACGCCGCTCGCGCGTCCGTGCATCACGGCCTCGAACAGGCGCGTCGACAACGTGCGGAAGCGCGCCCCGTCGAGTTCGTCGAGGAACGGATCGCGCCCACGCAGTGCCAGTTGCACGGACGCCTGGTTCACTTCGCCCCAGCGGCGGGCGTCGCCGAACCATTGCTCACGCGCCGCCTTCCAGGCGTCCGCTTCGCCGGATTGGTCGTCGCGCGGTGCGTCGTACCAGAGCCATGCCGACCGCGCCTGCATCGGCAACGGCTCGCGCATGCCTTCACGGTAGAGCGCCAGCAGTTCGCCAAGCGCGGCGCGCGCCTGTGTTTTTGGTATCGGCGGGCGCAGGCGGACGCCGGGGCCTTCGTCCCATTGCGCCAGTTGCGCCAGCGGGCGCGGGTCGCCCAGCGCGGACAGCACCAGCCAATCGAGCCCATGCGCGATCTGCGAAGGCCCGTGCAATGCGTCCAGCCGCATGCGCAGCGCGCCGTGCGGATAAAGGTGGTCGAGATGCCCGTACAAGCGCGCGCCATCAAGGTCGAGCTCGAACGGACGCGTTTGCGCCTCGCCCTGTCGCCACTGCCGCAACGCCGCCGCGAACGGCTCTACTTCCGCCTTGAGCGCGGCGAGCTCGCGTTCGCCCAGCGGGCCGGACGGCAGCACGGCGAGGGCTCGCAGGCGCGCGGCGAGGGCGTGGACATCGCCCTCGACGCACGCGTCGAATACGACCTGCTGCAGGCGCCAACGGTCCAGGCCGTGCGCCGGCGCCGTCAACGGATCCAGGTCATCGTTGACCTCGATCTCGTCGGGCAGCCGCAGACCCATGCGCTGGCGCAGGAATTGTCCGGCCGGGTCGGTGAGGAAGCGGCGCAGCGCGATCAGCGGCAGCTCCCGCTCCGGTTCCGCTTCGGGCAGGACATCGACGAACCACGGCGCAGGTTGGCTGCGCGGGCCGCACAACGCATCGGCTGCGGGATGCCAGGCCTTCTGGTAACTGAAATGACGCGGCTCATCGGCCATGCCGAACGCACGTGGCGCGAACGGCTGCAGCGGATGGTGCAGCACCAGTTCGCTGCGCGCCCTGGGCGCGCGATGGTAGTCGCCCGCGGCATCGAGCAGTTCCGATACCAGCACGGACGGTTCACGCGCACTCCCGTCGCGAGGGTCGGCGCCGAGCCAGCTGACGTAGAACACTTCGCCTGCCGAGGCGAACAGCTGCAGGAACAGGAAGCGGTCGTCGTCGCGAAGCGAGCGGTCGCCGAAGCGTCGCGCCTTGGTGGTCAGTTCCAGCGCCATCTTGTTGAGGCCACCGGCCGGATCGCGGCGCGGGTAGTCGCCGTCGTTCATGCCGAGCAGGCAGATCACACGGAACGGCAGCAGGCGCATCGGCACCATGCGCGCGAAGCTGACGCCACCGGTCAACAGCGGGGCGCGCGTGTCGGATTCGGTCAGGGCCTGCTGGAAATGCGCGCGGACCACTTCCGCCGGCACGGCGCGTTCGAAGCCGGCCTCGTCGGCGCTGGCCGCGAACGCATCGATCTGGCGACGCAGGCGCTCGATCGCGCGCTGGTCGCCCACAGTGCGCGGATGTTCCGGCAGCAGGGCATCGAGCAGCGCGAACAGCACGTCGCGCCATTGTGCTGGCGCCATCGCTCGGCCGAGCAGGCGTTCGTGGCGCGCGAGCGTGCGCAGCACGCGGATCAATGCATCCAGCGCGTCGAGCGCGCGGCCTTCCAGTTCGATCCACGGCGCCACACCGGCGATGTCGGCGTCATCGCCGCAGGCATGGCCTAGCAGCAGGCGATCCAGTGCGAAACGCCAGGTGTAGGCGTCGTCGGCGGGCGCGTCGTGACGCGCGCGGTGATCGGGATCCAGGCCCCAGCGCGCGCCGGCCTCGTGCAGCCAGCCTCGCAGCCGTTCCAGGCCCGCGGCGTCCAATCCTGCCGCTTCGGCCAGCGCCGGCGTGGCAAGCAGATCGAGCACTTCGCTCACGCCGAACCGCGAGGTCGGCAAGTCGAGAAGGCGAATGAATACCTCGGCCAACGGCTCGCCTGCGAGCGGGCTGAGGTCGGCCAACGCGTAAGGAATGTAGTCGCGGCTTCCGCCCAGGCCGCCGAACACGGCTTCGATGTGCGGACGATACGGGTCGATGTCCGGCGCCATCACCGCGATCTCGCGCGCCTGCAACGGCGGATCGAATCGAGGATCGTCCAGCAGCGCGCGCAGGCGGTCGTGCAGCACCTGCACCTCGCGCAATCTCGTGTGGCAGGCATGCGCCTGCACGCTGGCGTCGTCGCGGCGGACCTCGCTGCGCCATGGCCGCGGCGCGCGACGGTGCAGCAGGTCGCGCTGCATGCGCCCGAGCAAGGTGTCGCGTTCGGGCGCATCGTCGTCCAGCGCTTCCGGATCGGCGTAGCGTTCGATTTCCTGCGAGGGATGCACGACTTCGTAGCCGCCGAGCACCGCCATGAAATCTCGGCCCGCCCCGCCCCAATGGGCGAGCAGCGGATTGTCGTCTTCACCGGCGGTGGCATCGTCGCGCAGCCGCTGCGCATAGGTGGGCAAGTCGCCCCAGTAGCGACGCGACGGCGTGGGCACATAGAAATGCAGCGTGCCCGCGCGCGCCTGCGTGGCGATCACCCGCAGCACGTCGGGCGAGATGTTGAGCGTGGCGAAGGCGAACAGCCGCGCCGGCATACCCGCCGGCAATGGGCCGTCGGACGCGCCGAAGCGGGAAAGGTAATCGTCGAGGCGTCGCGCGCGGTGGTGGCGGCCGGCGCCGACGCGTCGCCACAGTTCGGCCTGCGCATCGGCCGGCTCGTGCCCGGACTCCCAGGCCAGCAGCCAGTCCCGTCGCCAGGCCTGGTACTTCTCGAAGATGCCGGCGAGTTCGCCCGACAATGCCCACGGCTTGAGCGGGTCTTCGCCCGAGAGGTACTCGCGCAACGGCGCGAAGGCGCGGCCGGTCAGCGTGGACGGCTCGGACAATTGTGCGTACAGCCGCCATTGCAATGCCGCCGCATCGAGGTCCTCGCTGGCGCCGGGCACGTTGGCGTCGAGTGCATCGCGCACGAACTCGCCCGGGGTCAGGAAGCGCAGGTTGGCGGCGATGCCGTGGCGTCGCGCCAGCGTCGACTGCAGCCAGCGCCGCATTGCGACCTGTGGAATCAGCACCGTGTCCGGGGTCAGCAGCGGCCGGCCGGGCACGCGTTCGCGCAACTGCGCCGCGAGCAGCTCGGCCAACACGTCCAGGGCATTGGAATGGTAGAGACGGAAGTCGGGGCGGCCGGGCATCGACGCTATCTTGCCGGAGTCCTGTCGCATTCGCCGAGACGCGCTTTATTCCGGACCTTGTTCTGCATACGGCGCACACCGTTGCAGGAGCGCGACCCTGCGACCGGTCGAGCATCCCCGTCGAACCTGCGACAATGCCGGCCTCGGTTCCCGTTCAGCCGCCCATGGCCAAGCTCCCGGACTTTGTATCCGGCGCCGCCGCAACGCCTTGCCCGTACGTCCTGGAAAGCACGCCCTGCGAATGACGAACGAAAGTCCCATTGTCCGCATCAGCAACCTCCGCCTCGAACGTGGCGGGCGCACCGTGCTGAGCGACATCAACCTGGAAGTTCCGCGCGGCCGCATCGTCGCCGTGCTGGGACCTTCGGGCAGCGGCAAGTCGACGCTGCTGGCGGCATTGACCGGCGAGCTGTCGCCGGCCGCGGGCACGGTGGAGGTACTGGGCCAGTCGGTGCCGCAGCGCCGTCGCGACCTGCTCGAACTACGAAAGGGCATCGGCGTGCTGCTGCAGGGCAATGGTCTGCTGACCGACCTGACCGCCGCCGAGAACGTCGCCCTGCCGCTGCGCGCCCATACCAACCTGCCCGATGCGGTGATCCGCCAACTGGTGCTGATGAAGCTGCACGCCGTCGGCCTGCGCGCCGCCGCCGACGCCTTCCCGCGCGAATTGTCCGGCGGCATGGCGCGGCGCGTCGCCCTGGCGCGCGCGTTGGCGCTGGACCCGCCGCTGATGATTTACGACGAACCCCTCACCGGCCTGGACCCGATCGCCTCGGGCGTGGTCATGGACCTGATGCGCCGGCTCAACGACACCCTCGGACTGACCAGCATCGTCGTGACCCACCACGTCCACGAAACCCTACCGGTCGCAGACCAAGCCATCGTCATCGCCAACGGCCGCATCGTGTTTGCGGGCACACCGTCGCAACTGGAATCCAGTCAGGACCCGCTGGTACGCCAGTTCCTGAAAGGCGAACCCGACGGCCCCATCGCCTTCGATGCCGCCCCCCGAGCCCCGGAGGCCGCCTGATGCCTTTTGTCGCCGCGACCCGCTCGCTCGGCCGTGCCGGCCTGTTCTCGCTGTCGGTGTTCCGCGCCTCGAAACCGACCCCGGACTTCTTCCGCGAGCTGGTTCGCGAGATTTACAAGATCGGCGCTCGTTCGCTGCCGATCATTGCCGTAGGCGGCGCATTCGTCGGTCTTTCGGTGACGTTGCTGGGTTATCGTGCGCTTGAGACCTACGGCGCCTCCGGGCAGGTCAGCGCCATGCTCGGCCTCGGGCTGTACCGCGAACTCGGCCCCGTTCTGACCGCTTTATTGTTCATCGGCCGCGCCGGCTCCTCGATCGCCGCCGAACTTGGCCTCATGCGCGCCACCGACCAGATCACCGCACTCGGCCTGATGGCGATCGACCCCGTCGGCAAGGCCGTGGCGCCGCGCTTCTGGGCCGCGGTGTTGAGCATGCCGCTGTTGACCGCTTTCTTCTGCAGCCTGGCCATCAGCGCCAGCTATTTCGAGTCCGTGCACGTGATCGGCCTGGACTCGGGCACGTTCTGGCAGGTATTGAAGGACAGCGTCGATTTCGTCGACGACTTTTTGTTGTGCTTCGTCAAATCGGCCGTGTTCGGCGGCACCGCGGCGCTGGTCGCTGCCT
>DATDBD010000353.1:0-4155 GCA_036525015.1 Lysobacter sp. | reverse complement strand
TTTGATTCGTTTGCCCAGGCGCTTGCGCACGTACCGCCCACCACCGCCTCCAGCTTCAATACCGAGGCCGTGAAGCACTGGTACATCGAGCGGCACCACCAGATCCGCGTCAGCGACTACCCTGTCGTCTATTGGTTGTCGCAGCTTTTTGCCTCGGGCCAGATCTCGGTGTTCGACCTGGGCGGGCATACGGGCGTGAGCTACTACGGCTTCCGGCACTACCTGGCCTATCCCGAAAACCTGCACTGGACCATCCACGACATGCCCGCGACGGTGGACGCAGGGCGGCAATGGGCATTGGAACACGACACGCATCGTCAACTGTCCTTCGCCGACTCGCCCACGGACGCCAATGCGCAGCAGATCCTGCTCACCAGCGGCGCCTTGCAGTATCTCGATTACACGCTGCCGGAACTGCTCGGGAGGCTGGCGACTCCACCTGCCCATGTGCTGGTCAATCTCGTTCCGATGCACCCGAGCACCGGGTACGTGACCCTGCAGAACATACGCGTTGCGATCTGCCCGTATCGGGTCATGGCGGTGCCGACGTTCATTGCGGAGATGGAAGCGCTCGGATACCGCACCATCGATCACTGGGAATCCCAGGAACGCAAGCTGCGGGTGCCATTCGAGCCTGCCCGCAGCATCGATTCCTACCATGGCTTCTATTTCCGCCGCGAAACTCCAGCGCCCGCCGGGCAGGTGGACTGAAGCCGGGACATGGCCGCCCCGATGGTGGCGGCCAGGCCGCTTGCATTGGCGAGGTCCAAATGGTTGCATCCGTCTGGTTTCGACCAGGCATCGGATACCTCCAGTCATGGCTTATTCGTATTCATTCATGAAGCCCCAGCGCCTGCCCCTGGTGGCGAAGGAACTCGATGCGGCTTCGGTATTGCCCTTGAACGCGGACGAGGCCGTCGCGGCTCTCGATGAGTTACCTGGATTGCGCTGGACGTCCGACACGGAAGCCTCCGCCGAATTGAACCCGGGTTGGGCGGAATTCCGACTGCACGACGACCCGGCACAGGGCGCCTGGCTGTCCATGCGTTGTTCCCTGCGAGCGGATTACTCTACGGCGGTGCAGGAGCTGTGCGATCGCTTCCAGTGGGTGGCGTTCGACGAGCACCCCAGGCTGTTCCAGCCCCATCGAGCGCCGGAAACCCTCTAGCCCTTTCGAATCCCGCTCACACCGTTTCCGTCACTAGAACATGGGAGGTTCAATGAAGCACGTCATTTTGGTTGCGTTGTCTTTGGTTGCGTCGACGGCTGCCGCTCACGACACCGAGCATGAGAGAGTGCTTAATCAGGCAAGCGAACTCGCCCCCTGGTGCAAGTCCGAAACGGAAGCGCGCTACATCGCCCTGGGCTTCACGCCGTACCAATGGGCGTCCTCCTACCACGACGCGAGCAATGTGCTTTATGTGGACGGCCGGCTCCGAGTCCACGATGCCGATGTGGTGGTCCGCTGCCGCATAGCGCGCGGCGCGCGCGAGCAGTACGCCATCATCGAGATCGATGACCCCACGATGAGGATTGGCGTTCCGTAGGGCGGAACGCGGCCGGCGCTTCTGCAGTTCCAATGAAACGGCCCCGCTCGCGCAGGGCCGTTTTTCTTTTCTTGCCCCCGAAAGCGGGCCGAACATCCGTTGCTCGCAGGCCGCTATTTCGTAACTACCAGCGTGCCCTTCATGATCGACGAGTGGCCCGGGAACGAGCAGAAAAAGGTGTAGTCGCCACCTGCCTTGAGCTTGCTCCCTGCGAATTTCGCCGTCGTCTTCGCACCGCCACCGACCACGGGCGTGGCGGCGATGACGCGCGCGTCTCCTTTTTGCACATAACCTGCGGCAGCGCCCGCCTTCATGCCGTCGGCGGCGACGGCGGCCACGTCCGGGGTCTTGCTGATCACGACGTTGTGCCCCATGACCTGCGCGGCGAGCTTGCCGGCATGCGTCAGCTCGATCGTGATGGTCGGGCATGCTGCCGACACCGTGATGGACTTCTGGTCGAACTGCATGCGGTCATCGCCCTGCAACTTGATCGTGCAGTTGGGCGCGGCATGCGCGAACGACGCGGCGCACATCAGGGCGACGGCGGGCAGGATGCTGCGTGTGTACTTCATCAATTACTCCAATCGGGATTGATACGAAAACGTCACGGCGCCGACGCCGCGCGGCGCACGGCCTCGACGAATTCGGGGTCAGGTCGGCTGCCCATCTGTTCGGTGCGAGCCAGGACCCGGCCATCAGCATCAAGCAGCACGAGCGCGCTGGTGTGGTTGAACTCGCCATCGGCGAGTTGGCGGTATCGGACACCGAGCATGCCGGCTGCCGCGCGTACGTCGGCGACCGGCGGAGCGGCCAGCGTCCAGCGCTGCGTGTCGAGCTTGCGCTTGTCGACGACCGAGCGAAGCGCAGCGGGATTGTCGCGTGCCGGGTCCATGCTGATCAGCACGATGCCGATACGCTTTTGCTGCGCCGGCGTCAGTTGTCGCTCGATCGCTTTTCCAGAGTCGACAATCAGCGGGCAGATGTATTGGCACGAGGTGTAGAACATCGACACCAGTTGCGGTTTGCCGCGACGCTGGCGCCAGTCGGCGGTGCGTCCGTCCTGGTCGGTCAGTGGCAGCGCAAGCTGGTAGACCGAGTCGCTGGGCAACGGCGCTGGCGTCTTCACGGCAGCCCCGGGCGCGGCCGGCGAAGCCGCGGAGGCGGCGAGCGCCGCGATGGTCAGGAATTTGAGGATGGCAGGTTTCATTTCGCGCTCCTGGCGCAACGGAAGCCAAGGTTGGCGGTGGCGTCGGCGCCTTCGAGCGAGGACAGCATCGCCACGCGCATCAGCACCGCATAGTTCTCGCGGTCGTCCATCGACAGCGCTCCGGCGCCGCAGAATTTCGCGTTGTCGGCGTCACCCTGGTTGCGGTTGTCGCCCGATACCAGCAGTGCGGAGTAGTCGTCGGTCCACTCCCACACCAGGCCGTGGAGGTCTTGCACGCCGTATGCGTTCGGCGTCTGCAACCCGGCCCTGGGCAGCGCCGTATTGGACGGGCGCGAGTACCAGGCGAGGATGCGCTCGCGCCATGCCGGGTCCTGGCGTGCGTCCCGCCGCGTCTCGTCGGCCGCGGCGGCGTACTCCCATTGCGACCATGTCGGCAGGCGCGCGCCGATCGACTGGCAATAGGCATCGGCGGCGAACCAGCTCACCCAGGTCACCGGTTGCTGCGGCAGTGCGGTGGGACCCAATTCCGTGGCCGAGCGCCATTGCGAGAGATAGCGCGACTCGGCGAACACGCTGGCGACGCGATCGCGTCGCCACTGCGGATGCTTCGTCACGAACGCAAGGAACTGCGCGTTGGTCACCGGCTCGCGCATCAGCGCGAACGGTGCGATGCGAACGCCGTCCTTGGCGTCCTCGTACTTCAATACCGAGCGGAACGTGCCGCCTGGCAGCCCGACGTAGCGGCTGGCCGTGCCGGCGCCGACGATGCCGCCGGCAATGCCGGCGATCGGCAGCAACACCATCAGCATGGCGGCCAGGCGGTGCATCGGTCAGTGACCTTCCGACGCGTTGGCCGGCTTGGCCTGGCGGATCTGCGCGGCTTCGGCATTGGTCACCTTGCCGCCCGGGTTGCCCCAGCTATTGAGCACGTAGGTGGCGATGTTGGCCACTTCGTCGTCGGTAAGCTGTGTCATCGGCGGCATCACCGAGTTGTAGTCCTTGCCGTTGACGTTCACCGGACCCTGCAGGCCATGGAGCATGACGCGCGACACCGCCTTCGGGTCGGCCTTGATGTAGCTCGAGCCCGCCAGCGGCGGGAACACGCCTTCAAGCCCCTCGCCGTTGGGCTGGTGACAGGTCGAGCAGGTGCCTGCGAACAAGGCCTGTCCCGCCTTGATCTGCTCTTCGACCGTCAGCTCGCCCACCTTCGCCGATGCCGCGGCCGTGGCGACCGCCTGCATGTTGGGCTGGGCGCGGTCGCCCAGGTAGACGTAGTCGACTTCCTTGCCGGAGTAGATCGCCTTGTTGTCCGCGCCGTCGGCCTTGAGGATCGCCAGCGCGCCCTTGTTGAAGGCACGGAAGATGCTGTGGTCGACCAGCACATAGCTGCCGGGGACCTCGAGGCGGAAGTCCATCATCGCCGTGCCGCCGGACGGTATC
>DATDBD010000352.1:0-7628 GCA_036525015.1 Lysobacter sp. | reverse complement strand
ATCGGCCCAGTCGCCGGTGCCGACGCCGAAATCCAGGCGCTTCACGATGGCCTTGCCGTTGAGCACCGGCTGCGCGCCCGGCGTCCAGGTGAAGGTCAGCGTGACCGGTTTGGTCGCGCCACGCAGGTTCAGCGTGCCGTCTGCGGCGTACTGGTTGCCCCCCAGGCTGCGGAACTTCGTGGCGGTAAAGCGTGCCTGCGGGAACTTGCCGATGTTGAAGAAATCGGTGTCCTTGAGCGCGTCATCGCGATCGCCGTTGGCCGTGGTGACGCCGGCAAGCGGAATGACCACGTCCAGCCTGGATGTCGCCAGTTGCTTCGGGTCGAAGCTGAGCTTCGAGGTGAAGCCGGGGAACCGACCGGTGAACCCCTCACCTTCGTACTTGCTGGCGAACGTCAGGCTGGAGCCGGCCGATTGCACGTAATCGGCCGCGAAGGCCGGGGCGGCCAGTGAAGTCGCGGCCAACAGGACAGCAGCCAGCGGAAGTTTGATCGACATCAACGGATCTCCGAAGCGGGGGAATTGGAGGGCGCGCGTCGGCGCTCCGGCAGCATGCGGGTCAGTGTTGCGTCATGCTGGAACAGATGGTGATAGAGCGCCGCGGCCGCGTGAATCGCGACCAGGGCGACCAGCGCCCAGAACAACCACTCGTGCCAGTCGCGCATCACCGGTTGCAGCGGCTGGCTGGGGGCGGCGAGCTTGGGCATCTTGAACAAGCCGAACCAGCGAAGTGGACGCAGCCCGCTGACCGAGTCGTACAGCCAGCCCGACAACGGCACGGCGATGGTCATCACGTACAACAACCAGTGGGTGATGTCGGCCACACGCTCCTGCCAGTGCGGCGTGCCCGGCACCGGTCGCGGCGCGCCGGCATACCAGCGCCACAGCAGGCGGATCGCCACCAGTGCGAACACGGTCAGCCCGGCCGACTTGTGCAGGTCGTAGACCCAGAAGTACCGCGGCGATTTCGGTAGTTCGACCATCACCAGGCCGACCACGGCCAGGAGCAGGATCAGCGCCACGATCAGCCAGTGCAGCAACTGGCTGATCGGGCCCCAGCGGTCGGCGGTGTTCTTCAGGGTCATGGAGTCGGGTCCGGGGTGGGTTCGGGCGGCGTCTCATCAGTAGAGGCCGGTGGGACGGGTTCGGGTTCAATCGGGGGTTCAGCGGACGGTGGGGGTTCCGCCCCGGTCGGGGTTTGCGTCGACAAACCGCCGTGCACGGCCTCGGCCTCGATGCGCAGCTCGACGCTGTCGCCGATCACGTTCTTCCAGGCATTGATGCCGAAATCGGCGCGGCTGAGCGTGCCGGTGGCCGAGAATCCGGCGGTGCGCCGGAAAGGCGGCAGCGGATGGCGCTTGACCGCATTGAGTGTGACATCCAGACACAGCGGCCGAGTCACACCGCGCAGGGTCAGCTCGCCGCAGACCTTGGCATGGTCGGCGTCGACCGGTTCGACCGTGGTGGAGACGTAATGCGCGTCCGGGTGCCGCTGGCCATCGAGCAGGTTGGCGGCGAGCACGGCGGTGTTCCACTTGGCATCGCCCAGGTCCAGCCGCTGCAGCGGCACGTGCACGTCGAGTCGCGCGCTGTTCCAGTCTTCACGGTCGAACATCAGCGTGCCGGTGCTGCCCGATACGGTGCCCAGCGCCTTGGAGAAACCGGCATGTTCGACCGCGAAAAGCACGCGTGTGTGGACCGGATCCAACTCAAAGGACTCCGGGCCGGCGGCATGGGCGCTGGACCAGGCGCCGAGAAACAGGCCGAGCAGCGGGAAGGCAATGCGTCGCATGGGCTCGTACCGGTGGTGGGCCAGGTCGATTCTAGGAGGAGGGGTACCGGGGCCGCACATCATGCCGGCGCGAGGACCGCCCTGAAGGCTTGCACATGCAACGATGCGTTGCGAGGATTCCGATGCCCCTCGGGGAGTGGGCGAGAGGACGAAAATGCGACGTTGCACAATGATCGTGCTGTGGATGCTCGCATTCGCGGCTGGGATGCCGGCATGGGCGGGCTTGCCTGAAACACCGCATCCGCGCCAGCTCACGGTCGCCAACGGGCTTCCGTCCAACCGCATCAACGGCATCGCCGAAGACCAGCGCGGCTATCTGTGGATCGCCACCAGCGACGGGTTGGCCCGCTACGACGGCATCGGTTTCCGCATCTGGCGGGTCGAACAGGGACTGCGTGACAACTTCGTGTGGTCGGTGCATGTGGACGCTCGCAATCGCGTGTGGATCGGCACGCGCCAGGCCGGCGTCGCGATGCTGGATGCCTCGCGCGGCCGGTTCCGCTACTTCAACCGGGCCAACACCCCCGTCATCGCCAGCAACGACGTGTGGTCCGTCGCGTCGACGAAGGACGGCGCCATCTGGTTCGGCACGGCCGATGCTGGCTTGTACCGTATCGCGGCTGACGACAAGGTGACCCGCTTCATGCCGCGCGCCGACGATGCGCGCAGTCTGCCCGATGCCAGCATCGGGCAACTGACGCGTGCACCCGATGGCGCGCTGTGGATCGGAACCAAGGCAGGCGTCGTGCGCTGGAATGGGCGCGACTTCGAGCGGGTGCCGGCCTCGGCGTTGAACTCGCCTGCCATCAATGGACTCACCGTAGAGCCCGACGGCACCTTGTGGATCGGGACGCCAGAAGGCGTGAGCGTGCGCCGCTCCAACGGCAGCTACTCGAAGGTGCCATGGCGCGAGCAGGGCGTCAGCGACCAGATCCTGCACGTGCTCCTGCGCGATCGCAGCGGCCAGTACTGGTTCGACATCGCCGCGGGGCTCGGCCGCGATGGCGATGGCGCGGTCTCGGTCGTGCCGCTCTACAGCGAGCCGGCCAATGGCCTGGTGCGGCCGTTGTGGGTCGGCGCCTACGAGGATCGCGAAGGCGGCTTATGGTTCGCCAGCTACAACAGTGGGCTGTGGTACCTGCCGGCGAACTGGCGCCGCTTTGCCGCGCTGTCGCGTCGCCTGGACGACACCACGACGATGGCCAATGCGCATGTGCGTGGCATCGCGCCGGCCGCCAACGGCGACATGTGGCTGGTCGGCACCGGTGGCGTGCTGGACCGGCTCGATCCCGAAAGCGGGCGCGTGCAGCACGTCTACAAGGACGTCGGCAAAGGCTACGTGCTGGCCAGCGTGTTCGAGGACCGTAGCGGCATCGTCTGGGTGAGCTACCAGCACGGGCTGGCGCGGATCGAGCCCGTCACCGGACGGCTGCAACGCTGGCATCGCGACGACCGCGTCGATGCCGCGCTGGCGGGCGACGGCTATTTCGCCCAGACCTCGGACGGCCTGATCTGGATCGCCACGGAAAGCAGCGGCGTCCAGGCACGCGACGGCGACGGCCATGTGCAAATGACGGTCGTCCCCGGCGATGGACGAGGCCTGCCAAAGGACATGGCGTTCCAGCAGGTGGGCGTTGCGCCGGACGGTGCGCTCTGGCTCGCCGGATCGCGCGGGCTTTATGCATGGAATTCCGGTGCCCGGCGTTTCGAGCCCGTGCCCGGCGCTCCCGGCGATCAGGTGTACGGCTATGCCACCGGCCCCGGGGATCGCGTATGGCTGGCCAGGCTCGGCGCTGTCGAAGCCTATCGCTGGGATGGCGCCGGACTGAAGCTGGAATCGCGCATCGATGCCCGTCATGGCTTTCCTGCGCTCGAACCCAGCGGGTTGACCCTCGATGCTGCAGGACTGGTGTGGCTGACCAGCGTGCGTGGGTTGATCCGCGTCGATCCGGAGGCGGTGTCGGTGCGGGTTTACGGAGTGCGTGATGGTCTGCCGGGCCAGGAATTCGAGGACGCTCCGGTGGCTCGTCCCGGCGACGGCCGGATCCTGGCCGGAAGCACCGACGGCCTGGTGCTGTTCGATCCTGCGGCAGTCCGGCCGGCGGACCAGGCGCCGCAACTGATCGTGGAAGCCATCGATGTCCGGCGTGGCGATGAACGAGCAGCCTTCACGCCGGGGCAGGCCTTTTCCATCAGCCACGACGATCGAGATCTGCGCATCGTGGCGCGTCTGCTGTCGTTCAACGACGCCCACAACCATGCCTATCGATTCCGCCTGAGCGGTTACGACCGCGACTGGGTCGATGTCGGCTCGGCCGGCGAACGCACATTTTCGCAGCTCAAGCCCGGTCAATACCGGTTGGAAGTGAAGGCGCGCGCGGCCGACAACGTGTGGTCGCGCGTGCAGTCGATCGAATTCAGCGTGTCGCCGCCATGGTGGCAGACGTGGTGGGCCATCGCCGGTTTCGCCGGACTGGGCGTCCTGCTGCTGTGGACCCTGGCCGATACCTATCGGCTCAGGCTCAAGCGCCGTCATGCCTGGCAGTTGGCCGAGCAGAAACGCAAACTGGCCGAACACGCTTCGTTGGCCAAAACCCAATTCCTCGCCACGCTGGGGCATGAAGTGCGCACGCCGATGACCGGCGTGCTCGGCATGAGCGAACTGCTGTTGGGCACGCCGCTGGACGCGCAGCAGCGTGGCTATGCCGAGTCGATCAACAATGCCGGCGAACACCTGCTGCGCCTGGTCAACGATGCGCTGGATCTGGCCCGCATCGAGTCCGGCCGCCTGGAACTCACCGACGTCGCTTTCGACCTGCGAGTCCTGGTCGATGAGGCCGGAGCACTGATGGCGCCGCTGGCCCAGCGCAAGGGTTTGGCCTTTGCAACGCAGATCGCCCCCGACGCGCCGCAGGGATTGCGCGGCGATGCGATCAGGATCCGCCAGATCCTGTTGAACCTGCTGGGCAACGCCATCAAGTTCACCGAACGGGGGCGTGTCTGCCTGCGGGTCTCGGCGCTGACGCCGCAGGGTGTGCGTTTCGACATCATCGACACCGGCCCGGGGCTCAACGAGGAACAGCAGGCGCGGTTGTTCCGGCGCTTCGAGCAGGCCGAAGGCGCGCTCACCAGCGCGCGTTATGGCGGCAGCGGCCTGGGCCTGGCGATCTGCCAGGAGCTGGCCGAAGCCATGTCGGGTCAGGTCACGGTCGACAGCCGACCGGGAGAGGGTGCGTGTTTCAGCGTCAGCCTGCCGCTGGCGGAAGCGGAGATCCAGGCCGGTGACATCGCGCCCACCGCCGCGACGCCGGTATCTGTCCATACTTTGTCGCTGCTGCTGGTCGAGGACGACCCCACGGTCGCCGATGTGATCGCCGGTTTGCTGCGCGCGCAGGGCCATCGCGTGACCCACGCGGGCCACGCGCTGGCTGCGTTGGCGGAAGCGGCGACTCTGCCTTTCGATGCGGCGTTGCTGGACCTCGACCTGCCTGGCATGGATGGCTTCGCGCTGGCGCGACAGTTGCGGGCGCAGGGCTTCGACCGACCGCTGATCGCGCTGACGGCTCGGGCGGATGCGGAGGCGGTGCCACTGGCGCTGGCGGCCGGGTTCGACCGTTTCATGCGCAAGCCGGTGACGGGCGCGCTGCTGACCGAACTGCTGGAAGACGCGGTGACCTCACACGCCGTGACCTGATCCGGTGCGGAAAGCTTCAGCCGCTCAGGCCTGCGCGTCGGGGCCGCTGCCACAGCGGATGGGCGCCGCGACGACCAGTTCGCCGGTTTCGCCATACACGCGAACGACCAGGCTGCGGCGGCTGATCCGGGCGTGCAGATGGGCATCCCGCCGCCCCGCGGTGGCGGCCTCGTGCGGCGTTGAATGACAAAGGAGCGTTGACGGCGCCGGCACGCACGAGCCGGCGGAGCCGTATTCGCGGATTTCGACGCGGTAGCTCACCTTCTGACCCCCGCCTGCCTGGCGTCAGGCGAGGAGTGGCCGGTGCCGGCGGGTGCAATGGCATGGGCCATCAGGGCCAGCGCGGCCACCGTCAGCCAAACGACCAGGAAGCGGCGGGCGCCCTGCCGGATGCGCTCGGCGCGGCGGTCGTTACGTGCGCGGTCAATGACATGCGCCATCGGAGGCCCTGCCCGGAAATACTGCTGTGAAAAGGCGGCTGCTGTGGAAAGGCGCCCCGGCCCAGCTGAACCCGTTGCTCAAGCGGGCGGCCTATGTTCCTTTGCCGAGCGGTGATTCCTTGACCATCGCAAAGGCCGGGCTGCCGGGGCGCAGTCAGAATGCTGTACAGCCGGGAAACCTTCAGTCAGCGGAGGGCGCGCAGCCGCGTAGGAAATTTCCTACGCGAGTCGCTCGTCCGCTCGATGGGATTCCGGCCCTGACATCCTGACCGCAGGCACAGCATGGCTGGCTCGCCGCCTACGCGGGGTGAAGACCACCACCCGACTGGATGCTGGTGGCTATCAGCGCGCGCTCAGTTGATGCACGGCCGTGACCAAAGCGGCGACGTGATCGGGACTCATGTCGGGCGACATGCCATGCCCGAGGTTGAAGACGTGACCCTCGCGCGATCCGCCATTGCCGGCCGCGTAGTCGTCGAGCGCACGGCCGACTTCACGGCGGATCGCGTCCGGTTGCGCGTACAGCGTCACCGGGTCGAGGTTGCCCTGGATCGCGACCTTGCCACCGGTGCGGCGCGCGGCTACGCCCAGTTCGACCGTCCAGTCGACACCGACCGCTTCGGCACCGCTGGCAGCCAGTTCCTCGAGATACGCGCCGTTGCCCTTGCCGAACAGGATCAGCGGAGCCCGGTCGTCGGGAGACGTGTCGTCGCCGCGCGGCAGTTCCTGCGCGATGCGCTTGAGATAGCGCAGCGAGAACTCGCGGTACATCGACGGCGACAACACGCCGCCCCATGTGTCGAAGACCTGCAATGCCTGCGCTCCGGCCTGGCGCTGCGCGTGGAGATAGGCAATCACCGAATCGGTGACGACCTCCAGCAGGCGGTGCATCGCGGCCGGATCGTTGAGCGCGAGCGACTTGACCTTGGAATAGTTGTCGCTGCCGCCGCCTTCGACCATGTAGCAAGCCAGCGTCCACGGGCTGCCGGAGAAGCCGATCAGCGGCACCGAACCGTCCAGTTCGCGGCGGATCGTGCTCACCGCGTCCATCACGTAGCGCAGTTCGCTGCCCATGTCGGGAACCGCCAGCCGTGCGATGTCGTCGTGGCTGCGGATCGGGCGTTCGAACTTGGGACCTTCGCCGTCCACGAAGTACAGGCCCAGCCCCATCGCGTCGGGCACGGTCAGGATGTCGGAGAACAGGATGGCCGCGTCGAGCGGGAAGCGGCGCAGCGGCTGCAACGTGACCTCGCAGGCCAGGTCCGGATTCTTGGCCATCGCCAGGAAACTGCCGGCGGCGGCGCGGGTGGCGCGGTACTCCGGCAGGTAGCGACCGGCCTGCCGCATCAGCCACACCGGCGTGCGATCCACCGGCTGGCGGCGCAGCGCGCGCAGGAAGCGGTCGTTCTTCAGCGTGGTGGACAGGGTCGGGGCAGGAGCGGTGGCGGTCATTCGGGGGTCTCGGGCGCGTGGGGTCGCGCGGGGCAGGGCGGCATTATCGCCGGAGCGCGGGTGGCGCGGGCTGGAGGATCGCTGCCGCGCGCCAGCCGGAGCGTTCCAGGCCGGGGCTTTACTTCGGAGCGTCGGCACCCTGCACGAACATCAGCTGGAAGCCGCGCTTGAGCTGCTGGTCGCGCGCGTGCTCCAGCGCGGTCAAAGCGCTGGTGTGGTCGAGGAACTGCTCGCGCCGCAGCGAGCTGCG
>DATDBD010000351.1:0-7123 GCA_036525015.1 Lysobacter sp. | reverse complement strand
CAGCCGCCTCGACGACAAGCGTTGTCTTGGGGGCTGGCCCTCGCATCGCCCGTCTTCGCGACAGCATTCGTGCTGGTGATCTGGCCGCGTGCGGGATTCCAGTCGCAAAGCGAGATCGTTTCGGCCTATGGCTCCGCCCGGCCAGGCGATCTGAGCCTGGCCTATTTCATGCGGCGGCCATATTCGGCGGAGTTCTACACGCGCGGCAGGTCAACGCAGATCGACAGCGTGCCCCAGTTGCGGCAGCACCTGGTTCAGAACGAATTCGTAGTCACCAGGCGTACTGATCTCGAGCGCATGCCGGTTGATCTTCGCGTCGGGTTCAACGTGGTGCTGACTTCGCACACAGGTGATTACATCCTGCTGCGGCAACGGCCTTCCGCGCTGTTGGTGCGGGCACCCGATGCAAGGCCTCCACCCTTACAGCCCACGATGGGGGTGGGCGTGCCCCAGATGACTGACAACCGTGCATCGCAGTAGCAGACACCGCCCCGGCGCGTGGTGCTCCAACCCAAAGACGATATCGCTGTCAGTACGCGCGCATCCGACGTTTTTACGACGGACTGAGCGCAACGATCACCCAGGCTCCGTCGACAGTGCAGTGCCCATGAGGCAGGAGACGCAACTTCGGAACTCTTGCTCGCGCGCAATCGGGTTGTGGGCGATCGCCTCTTCGTGCTGCTTGGCGTGGATCACTTTCATGGTGGACACCGGTGGTGACCGTGGCGGCCAAGCGAGCATCAGTGAGGCGTGAGCGGCGACTCGCTTCTGTTTCCCAGTCTGCACCGATGCGCAGTGGCCTGGGTTGGCTGACCGGTTTCGTCCTGGTCAACGCGGCAGTGGCCGGGCTGATCACCGCTTCCAATATCCCCTTTGCTGACATCCGGTGGGAGTGGCGCTCGGTGCTGTTCCTGCTCACGGCCTTGGCGGGGCACTTCCTGTTTTTTGGCGCGTTGCTCGGGCTGCCCGCGCTGCTGATCGGGCGGCTGTTCGGACGCGCACGTTGGATGATCACCGCCGCAATCGCCCTGCAAACCCTGTGGATCGGCTTGTTGCTGATCGACGCCAAGGTGTTCGCGCTGTACCGGTTCCACCTCAACGGGATGGTGATGAACATGGTGGTCGGCGGCGCGCTGCAGGACCAGGTACCGGTCTCGCCCGCCATGTGGGCGCTGATCGCGACGTCGGTCGGGGCGTTGCTGGCACTGGAAGTGGCGGTCGCCGCGCTATGGTGGCGCCTCCTGGCTCGACGCCCTGCATTGGGTCGAGTCAAACATGTGTGGTGGGCGGGCGCGTTGGCGATGCTGCTGAGCCAGGGCATGGCCATCTATTACGATGCCCGTGGCGATCGATCGGTGATTTCGCGATTGACCTATATCCCCTGGGCACAGCCGATCGCCCTGAAGGGGCCGCTGCGCCGTTTCGGCGTTCAGACCGCCGAGGCGGCGGAACTGCCGACCCTCGGCGAAGGCGTGCTCGATTACCCCCGCCGGCCGTTGCGGTGCGCGCGTCCACCGTCGTTGAACGTGCTGGCGGTGCTGGTCGAATCGCTGCGTGCAGATGCGCTGGACCCGCGGACCATGCCCAACACCTGGCGCTACGCGCAGCGGTCGCAGTGGTTCGACAACCACTTCAGCAGCGGCAACGCGACCCGGTTCGGCCTGTTCGGCCTGATGTATGGGCTGCCGGGCGGCTACTGGCACGCGATGCTGGCCGAGCAGCGCGGTCCCGTGCTCATCGACCGCCTGCAGCGTAGCGGCTATCGCATGCACATCTACGGCAGCGCGCCGCTGTACAGCCCGGAGTTCGACCGCACGGTGTTCAGCCAGGTCCGCGACCGCATCGTCGATGGCCCAGCCAACCTGCCGAGCGAGGCCCGCGATCGCGTCGTCATCGACCGCCTGCGCGAGGACATTCGCGAGCACCCGGACGGCCAGCGCTTCTTCGGATTCGTGTTCCTGGATTCGCCGCACGCGCCGTACCACCTGCCGCGCGGCTACGCCTCGCCATTCCAGCCCATGGCCGACGACGTGAACTTCCTGAAGCTGGGCCCGGGTCGCGACCCGACACCGGAGCACAACCGATACCGGGCGGCAGTGCGGTACAGCGACGCACTGATCGGCGAGCTGCTGGCGACGCTGCAGCAAAGCCCGCTCGCCGGAAATACGGTCGTCCTGATCACAGGCGACCACGGCGAGGAGTTCAACGACCTGCGCCAGAACTATTGGGGCCACAACGGCAACTTCTCGGACTACCAGTTGCGCACGCCGTTCGTGCTGTACTGGCCGGGCAAGGCGCCGCAACGCCACGAGCGGGCGAGTTCGCATGAGGACTTCGTGCCGACGCTGATGCGGCATGCGCTGGGCTGCGATGGCGATATCGCCGACTACAGCACCGGGTACGATCTGTTCGGGAAAGCGCCGACGTCGCGACCGCTGTTGGTGGAAAGTTGGTCGAAGCGGGGCATCCTCGACGGCGGACGGATTTACCTGTTCGACGATCTCGGCGCGACCAGCGTGGTCGATCGCCACTACCGCGCCATCGAAGACGCAAAGGTCGATCCTGTCGCTGTCAGGCGTTCGTGGGAAATGCTGACGCGCTTTCAAAGGCCCTGATCCATCAGTGGCCATGCGGCGCGTCATCGTCCCGAGACGCAGCTATGCCAAACCCGCTTTCTTTCTTGCCCTGTACTGGATGGCTACGTACAGGCCTACCCCCAGTCGCATCGCGGCTACCGCTTCCCTGGTCCTGGCTTTGCTGCCGCTTGCGGTGGGACGCATCTGGCTCAACGAGGGTTATCCGTCACCCATCACGCACTATGGAACAGGGTTTCAACTTTGGCTTGGAGCAATCCTGCTTGTCGCTGCTACCACATGGCTGGTGCCACGTCGTTGGCCGTACGGTGATCGCCAGTACTTAGCGCGCGACGCGCGGGGTGTCGGGTAGGTAGTCATTGGCCTCCACCAGTTGTACGCCCGGCGCCTCGGCGATGCAGCGGCGCAGCAAGTACGCGTGGCCCTGGCCGTAGAACACTACCGCACGGTGGCCCGGCGGCAGGCTCTGGAGCAGGCGCGCGCAGATGGCGAGGTTGCGTTTAGCCCACTCGGCATTGAGGGTGACGCCCGGCTGGTCATCGCCGTCGCCGAAGCGCAGCATTTGTGTGTAGAAGCCCTGGCCGGCGGCGATCTCGCCAGGCTGGTTCATCGAACGCAACACCTGGCCGATGCTGCTGTGCTGCTGTTGCGCAGTGATCCGACCGGTAATAGCCGTGGCTTGCTCGAGTAGCTTCGCGAGATCTGGACCGCGGCCGTGCGCCTTGACCCAGGCCTGCACCCCCTCGAACGGGAAGTCGCCCGGCACGTCCAGGCCGTGCACGCGCTCGAGTTTGCGCTGTGCCGCCAGACGGAAGCCCAGCTGCACCACCTCGTTGCGCGAGGGCGGCAACGTGCCGGCTCGGTATTGGTCATAGGCAGCATCGGCATCCGACGCCGACCATTCCACGCCGACGTAGTCGGGACGGAACCTCGCCAGCGCGTCGGTAATCGCCTGCAACTCGGCCTGGCGATCGGGACTGGTGACGTCCACTGCCTCGACGTTGCTCAGATCGGCGCCGGGATTGGAGAAGTGGTAGGTGCCGACCAACAGCACCTGCGCCGGTTCGGCGCAATGGGCCGACAGTGCGGCCAGCAGCAGGCAGGGCAGGAACCCAGCGTTTCATGTTCCGACTGATCTGTAGAACCTATTAATTAGGTTACGCAAGGACGAAGTGACTCGCGCCACCGTTCGTCGATTTCCCTCCGCGATAATTAATTAACGGTTTGTCCGCTTTTAATTGTCCGGACATCGGAAGTGCCGGAAAAATACAAAAACTGCTCCCTGCAGACGGGGCGGTTTTCTCGTCTCTGGAGGTCATGCCCGGGCGATCCCCCGAGTGGGTCCGGCTCCCCTTCGTGAAAAAGACAAAAGCCCCGGGGAAATCCCCGAGGCTTTTGCTTTGACTCGTCACTCCCGTCGAAACGGAAGAGTCGCGCGAGTGGGGCGCGTGATGCCGCCCCACCGTTGCTGGTTCCCGCTTATTGCATCGTGACCGCATCCCACGTCGCAGCGACGGCGTTGTAGGTCGGCGAACCCACGCCGCCGTACAGGTCGGCAGCGGCCTGGAGCGTGGCCACGCGCGCACCGGCGTAGTCGGTGTTGGAGACCATGTACACCGTGAGGGCGCGGTACCAGATCTGCGTCGCCGCTTCGCGGCCGATGCCGGCCAGCGTGGTGTTGCCGTTGCAGACCAGGCTGCTCGGGGTCAGGTTGGCCGGCGTGCCCTCGCCGTAGCCGTTCGGAACCACCGCGCCTTCAGCCAACAGGTAGAAGAAGTGGTTGGCCACGCCCGAGGAGTAGTGCACGTCCATGGCCTTGAAATTGGGCAGGGTGATGCCGTTCGACGGAGTGGTGGCGCTCGGGTAGCAGTCCGGCGAGATGCCGTCCAGGTTCGGCTTGAACATCGTGCGGATGAACCTGTTCCAGGCCGGCGTCACGAAGATCTGCTCGCCGATCACGTAGTTCGGCGGCTGCTTCTCGTTGTTGGCGTAGTACTCGATCATCGCCCCGAAGATGTCCGAGGTCGCCTCGTTCAGGCCGCCCGACTCGCTGCTGTAGATCAGCTTCGCCGTCTGCGAGGTCACGCCGTGGCTCACTTCGTGGCCAACGATGTCGATCGCCACCAGCGGGCGGACGGTGGTGCCGTCGCCGTCGCCGAAGGCCATGCAGAAGCACTCGTTGCTCCAGAACGCGTTGGCATAGTTCAGCGAGTAATGGACCGCACCGTAGGCGCCGACGCCGTCGCCACGGATGCCATCGCGGCCGAACTTGGCCTTGTAGAAATCCCAGGTCTTGGCGAAGCCGTACGCGGCATCGACACCGGTGCTGACGCGGTCGCTCAGGGCGCCGTTGCCCCAGCGGTTGTCGGCGTCGACCATCAGCGTGCCGGCACCGCGGTAGCCATTGCCCATGTCGGTGATGTGGGTGTTGCCGCGGGTCGGGTCCTTCAACTCGAACAGGCGGCGGTTGGGGTTCCACCCCGTGTTCATCGAGGTCGTGCCTGCGAACAGCGAATAGCCCGTACCGGTTGCCGGCGTCAGCGGCGGCGTGGTCGGCGGGTTGCCGGTGACAGGGCCGGTGCCCGGCAGCGTGCCGGTCTTGACGTCGTTGTCCTTGGCGAGGATGGCGCCGTCCAGGGCGTCGACGTAGTAGTGCATGCGCACCGGGGTGCCGTCCTTACCCATGCCGGCGTACAGCACGTCATAGGCGAGGCGCGGGTTGGCGCCCGCCGCGTGAACCACCAGGGAGGCGCTCGGCAGGGCATCGAAGCTGGTGCCGAACTGCACGCCTGCGGCGGTGATCGCCGCGTCGGCCGACAGCGCCGGCGTGACGCCCACGTTGATCGACTTGGCCAGCGTGACGGTGGCGTTCTGCAGCGTGCCGGCGCGGGAGTGAACGACCATGTCGCCACCGATCACGTGCAAGCCGCGGTAAGTGCGATCCATGCGTACGTGTTCCGTACCGTTGGCGTCGACCGTGACGCTGCGCGCCGTGAGCGCGTCGCCCGAGGACAAGCGGGCAGCGGTCGGATTCAGGCGGACGGCGGTCAGGGCGCGGTCAACCGCGGCCCCGTTGATGGCGGCTGCCGACTGGCCGGCGGTTCCCATGAGAATGGCCACGGACAGGGCCTTAGCTAACGACGACATGAATTCCCCTCGAAAAACTGCGAAATGATTTGGACGTCGCGCACGGTGGCGACCCAAGCAGACTCGGGCTTAAACCGACGTCCGGAACTCCCCACCTCGGGGGGGTGAATCGCCCCGATCGGGTGGTCCACTTGCGGTCCGGGCTCGCGCCCGTGATCGACAGCGCGAGGAAGGCCGCCCGGGCTCTGCACCGATGCCATGGACATGCCACGCGCCCCCCACGACCCGGTACCCGTCATGCAGCAACCCGACCTCTCCGCCCTGTGGCAGCAGGCTGTCGCCCATTTCCAGCAGCGGCGCTTTGGCGATGCCGAAGCACTGTGCGCGCAGCTGATCCGGCAGGCGCCCGACCAGCCGCTGGCCTACGCCATGCTGTCGCAGACCTGCCACGCGGCGGGACTGACCCGGGAAGCCACCCACAACGCCTATCAGGCCGCACAGCGCGCCCTGAATGCGACGGCCGGGGAGATCCTCGAAATCGTCCATGTCCTGATCGAGGTCGGCGAGCACCATCTCGCCTACGCGACGCTGGGCCTGGTCGATCCCGAGCATCCGGCCAATGCGGGCCTGCTGATCGAGCTCGGCCGCCTGTACAGCACGCTGGAGGACCAGCCGCGCGCACTGCGCTGCCTCCAACTCGCCCGCGCCAACGGCTTCGACAGCCCACACGTCGCCCACATGCTGGGGACCGTGCAAGGCTTCGTCGGTCCGATCGATGCCGCGGTCGCCGCGTGTGAGGAGAGCGTCGCAGGGGCCCCTCTCTACGGTCATGCGCATTGGGCCTGCGCCCAGTTCGGGCGCAAGGAAGGCGCGCGCGAGCGCATCTCGCGCATGCGGGAGGCACTGCAGCACTCCGGCCTCGGCAACGACGACATCACCTACCTGCACTACGGGCTGTTCAAGGAGTTCGACACCCTCGGCGAGTCGGACGAGGGGTGGGCGTCGCTGATGGCCGGCGCGCAGGCTCGACGCAGCGTCACCGAGCACGACGCTGCGAAAGAGACGGCAGCCTACGACGGGCTGATCGCGGCCACTTCGCAGGGATACCTCGACGTGTGCGCGGACGTGCCGCGCGACGCCACGCCGATCTTCGTGGTCGGCATGCCGCGCACCGGCACCACGCTGCTCGAGCGCATCCTGGGCAACCACCCGAACATCAAGACCTGCGGTGAGCTCAACGATTTCCGCCAGCAGATGCAGTGGGTCAACAACCGGCGCCTGACGCTCACGCTCGACGAAGATATCGGCGAGTACGTCGCGCGCCTGGATGCGACGCTGCTCGGCCACCGTTATCTGGCCAAGACCACATGGGTGGCCGAGGGCAGCAAGTTCTACGTCGACAAGCACCCGATGAACTTCCAGTGGTGCGGCGCGATCCTCAA
>DATDBD010000350.1:0-11809 GCA_036525015.1 Lysobacter sp. | reverse complement strand
TCCGCGTTCGTGATGCTCGCGTTCGTCGATGCGAGCGCGAGCGGGCACGCGCACTGGATCTGGCTCGCGGGGTTCTTCCTGCTGTTCACCGTCGGCGAACTGTTCATCCTGCCGATCGGCCTGGGCTTGTTCGCGCGCCTTGCCCCGGCGGGGCATGCCGCGACCACGATCGCCGCCTGGTACTTCGCCTCCTTCGGCGGAAACCTTCTGGCCGGCGCTCTGGGCACGTTGTGGAGCGCGATGGGACACGCGGCCTTCTTCGGCGTGATGGCGGGGGTGGCGGCGACCGCCGGTTGCCTGCTGCGCCTGCTCGACGGTCCGGTGCTCCGGGCCGAGGCCACCAACGGTACGTCTCCTCCTGAGGTGGCCCAAGCGTGATTGACAATTTTCCAATTAGGATGTTTACATCCTAATCAGGATCAGTGGAGTGGGCATGGCATCGGGTTTTTCCAGCATCGGGCGGCGACAGTGGATCAAGGCATTGGCCGCCTCGGCCATGGCTGCGGCGCTGCCGGTCCCGGTGCTGGCTGGGACCGGGGTCCCGCCGCGCTATTCCGCTCGCGTGCGCCGGCTGGTCGAGCGAAGCCTGGTGATCGACATGCTGGCTCCGCTCAAACTGGATTTCCGGCCCGAGGCCTTCGCGCTGCGCCTCAGTGCCAATGACGCCGCGCTGTACCGCGACTCCGGCATTACCGGTTTCCACCACTCGGTCGGCGTCGGCGGCCCCAACGCCCACGAGGATGTGCTCGCCTATCTGGCGGCGTGGCAGGGCTACGCTGGCCGCAACCCGGACACGTTCCGCCTGGTCGACACCGCTGCGGACCTCGACCGCGCCAAGGCGCATGGTCGGGTCGCGCTGATGATGGGCGTGCAGAACTCCGAGCACTTCCGCACCGCCGCCGACGTCAAGACTTTCCACCAGCTCGGCCAGCGCTGCTCGCAGCTGACCTACAACGCGCAGAACCTGCTGGGCACCGGCGGTACCGAGCGCGTCGACAGCGGCCTGAGCGACTACGGCGTCGAGATCGTCAAGGCGATGAACGAGGTCGGCATGCTGGTGGACGTGTCGCACTGCGGCGACCGCACCACGTTGGATGCGATCGAAATGTCGGCCAAGTCCATCGCCATCACCCATTCCAACTGCCGCGCGCTGAACAACCACCCGCGACTGAAGACCGACGAGGCGATCCGCAAGCTCGCGACGAAGGGCGGGGTCATCGGCATCACCGGCGTGCGCAACTTCGTTCGCGACCAGGAGCCGACCACCGTGGAGCACATGGTCGACCACATCGACCACGTCGCAAGGCTGGTGGGCATCGAACACGTCGGCATCGGTTCCGATGCCGACCTCAACGGTTACGACGACATGCCGGCCGACCAGCGCAAGACGCTGCGCGGCCTGTACAAGTCCAGCTACGCCTTCCGCGACAAGCTGGATACCGATGGTTTCGACCATCCGCAAAAGATCTACGAACTGACCGGGGCGCTGATCCGTCGCGGTTATTCCGATACCGACATCGGGCTGGTGCTGGGAGGCAATTTCCGGCGCCTGCTCGGTGATGTTCTTGGTTGACACACGCCGATCAACGGCGAACCTTTGGGGAGAGAGGGGCATGCATAAGCACCACACGCACGAACGGGCACCGATGCGCCGTTCGTTGACCACCGCGATCTCGTTGACCTTGGCGCTGTGCATGGCCGGGCCGGCGTTGGCGCAGCAAGCCCCGGCCGAGTCGGCGGGAGATGCGGCAGCTGCGGATCCAACGACGCTCGATAAGGTCGTGGTCACCGCCAACAAACGCGTCGAAAACATCCGCGACGTGCCTTCGTCGATCAGCGTGATCGGCGGGGAGCAGATCGACAATTTCCACTCTACCCAGCTCAGCGATTTCATGGCCTCGGTTCCGGGTCTGGCCATCAGCGGCAACGGCACACCCGGCAAGACTGCGGTGTCGCTGCGCGGTGTGTCGGCCCTGTCGTCCAGCGCCACCGTGGGCACGTATCTGGACGAAACCCCGCTGGGCTCCAGCGGCGTGTACCAGGCCGCCAACTTCTTCGCGCTCGACCTGCTGCCGTACGACATCCAGCGCATCGAAGTGCTGCGCGGACCGCAGGGTACCCTGTACGGCGCCAGCACCATGGGCGGCCTGATCAAGTACGTCACCGTCGAACCGGATCTGTCCCGCACCGAATTCCGCGTCGGTGGCGGGCTGTCCAGCGTCAAGAGCGCGGGTGACCTGGGCTGGGATGCGCGAGTCGGCGCCAATCTGCCGCTGGTCACCGACCGCGTCGGACTGCGGGTGAGCTACGCCCGCAACGAATTGCCGGGCTACATCGACAACAGCGTCACCGGCCAGAAGGACATCAACGACGGTGATCAGACCAGTGCGCGCGCCGCCCTGCGCTGGCAGGAAGAAGCTTTCAGCCTGGACCTGGTCGCGATGCGCCAGACCATCGACAGCGACAACAACGCGCTCGTCGCGCTTGACCCGGAGACCCAGCAGCCGCTGTTCGGCGACCTGACCAACAGCGTGTTCGTGGACGAGCCGTTCAACAAGGACGTCGACTACTACTCGGCGACCGTGAACTGGGACTTGGGCTGGGCCGATTTCGTCTCGGCCTCGGGCTATTCCGAAACCAGCAGCTTCATCCGCCAGGACTCGACGGTGCAGTTCGGCGAGGTCGCCAACCTGATCTTGCCCTTGCCGGCACCGGGCGCGTCCAACTTCGATATCGGCCTGGACCTGGACAAGTTCACGCAGGAATTCCGCCTGGTGTCCAAGGCTGACGGCGCGTTCGAATGGATGGCCGGCGTGTTCTACACCAAGGAAGACGCCGTCCAGACCCAGCGTGCCCAGCTCTACCAGCTCGATGGCTCGCCGTTGCCGGCGCCATTCGACAGCGTCGCCGGCACCCTGACGCTGCTGACGATTCCGAGCACCTACGAGGAAACGGCGTTCTTCGCCAACGGGTCGTACAAGTTCAACGATGTCTTCAAGATCGATGCCGGCATCCGCTATGCCGAGAACGATCAGGATTTCTCGCAGATCGTCACCGAGGGCATCCTGATACCGATCGGCAGCACGTCCAACAGCTCGTCCGAGGACGTGTTCACCTGGAGCGTGAGTCCGCAGATCAAGCTCAGTGAAGAGGCGATGATCTATGCCCGCGTCGCCACCGGCTACCAGCCGGGCGGCCCGAACGTGCTGGTGGCGGGCCTGCCCTCGCAGGTGGACTCGTCGACGCTGACCAACTACGAGCTCGGCCTGAAGTCGCAGCTGTTCGACAACCGTTTGGTGTTTGACCTGACCGGCTTCTACATCGACTGGAAGGACATCCAGGTGGCTTCGGTCGTGAACGGCATCTCCGGCCTGATCAACGCCGGCAAGGCCAGCAGCACCGGCATCGAACTGACCACGCTGTTCCATGCCACCGACCGTCTCGACCTGGGCCTCAACGGCGCCTACACCGATTCCAAACTGGACGAAAACTTCCCGGTGATCTCGGTGCCGCAGGGACCGTTCCTGGTGCAGATCACCAGCGGCCTGGATGGCGACGCGCTGCCGTATGTGCCGGAATGGAGCTTGGCCGGTACCGCCGACTACACCGTGCCGCTCAACAGCGACTGGACCGCGCATTTCGGCGGAGCGTTGCGTTTCGTCGATGAGACCGAGAACGGCACGACCAATCTCCAGGAAGTCTTCAGCGCCTCGACGGGGACCCTGCTGCAGTCGACGAGGACCGAGCCGCTGCGGATCGACGACTACTGGTCTGCGGATCTGAATGCCTACGTCAGCAATGACGACTGGACCTTCCGCGCCTACGTCAAAAACGTCACCGACGAACGCGCATACCAGAGAATCAACGAAATCACCGCGTTGAGCGGTGGGGTGAACAACCTTGCCTCCGCGCCGATTCAGCCGCGGACTTTCGGCATCGAGGTCGACTACAGGTTCTGAGTTCCGGCGCCGTGGATCCACGGCATCCAGGCCCCGCAGGCGCCTTGTGCGCCAGCGGGAGCCAGCACCGCCACAGCAGGTATCTGACGTTCAATGCCATCGACTTCCTCAAACACGCCATCCTCGAGCGCGCCATCCTCGAGCGGGCCATCCTCGGGCGCGCCATCCTCGAACGCGCCACCCCCGGTCGAAGCGCTGCCCGGGCCCTACCTGCTATTCCTGGGCGACACCACCGAGCCGGGCTACGCCAAGACCGCCTTCGGCCTGCGCGACTGGGCCCGCGACCGCTGCGTGGGGGAACATGTCCTCGCCGGTGCGATGGTCAGCACGGGCCTCCCATCGCTGTCGCCTGAGCAGGCCTATGCGCGTGGCGCCCGGGCGATGGTGATCGGCGTGGCGAATTCCGGCGGCTTCATCCCGGAGCACTGGGTCCCCGCGCTGGTGCAGGCGATGGAGGCCGGGCTCGACATCATCAGCGGTATGCATGCGCGGCTGCGCGACATCAACGGCCTGCGTGAAACCGCCGATCGTCTTGGTCGCCGCCTGATCGACGTGCGCCAACCGCCTGCCGGCATACCGATCGCTTCGGGCCTGCCACGCCAGGGCAAGCGTCTGCTGACGCTGGGCACCGACTGCGCGCTCGGCAAGAAATACACCGCACTCGCACTGGCCCGTGCGTTCAACGCACGCGGCGTCGATGCGACTTTCCGCGCTACCGGCCAGACCGGCATCCTCATCGCCGGCGGTGGCATTCCGATGGACGCGGTGGTCGCCGATTTCGCCGCAGGTGCCGCCGAGATGCTCTCGCCCGATGCGCCGGCCGATCACTGGGACGTCATCGAAGGGCAGGGCTCGCTGTTCCATCCGGCCTACGCCGGCGTCTCGCTGGCGCTGCTGCATGGCAGCCAGCCGGACGTGATCGTGGTCTGCCACGAGCCCGGACGCGAGTACATGCTCGGCCATCCGCGCTTCGCCGTGCCCAGCATCACCGACACCATCGAACTGGCACTGCAGTTGGGCGCGCGCACGCGGCCGGGCATCCGCTGCGCCGGTGTCAGCCTCAATACCTCGCGCCTGGACGAGGACATGGCCAATCGTCTGATGGCCTGGGAAACCGAGCGTCTGGGCTTGCCGGTGGCCGATCCGATGCGCAGCGGCGCGTCCTTCGATCGCCTGGTCGAGGCCTGCCTGGCATGAGCGGCACCGCCACGGGTGGTTCCGCTTCGACCGGGCCTGCTTCGACCGGGCCCGCTTCGAGCAGCACGTCGAGCTGGTTCCAGCGCCTGCTGTTGCCGGGATTCGCCTTCAAGGCGGCGGTGATCGGTGGCGGTTACGCCACCGGTCGCGAACTGGCCGAGTACTTCATTCCCAGCGGCCCCCAGGGCGGCGTGATGGCGATCGCGGTCGCGATGGTGTGCTGGAGCGTGCTGTGCGCGCTGACCTTCGCCCTGGCCCAGGCCACGCGCAGTTTCGACTACCTGAGTTTCTTCAACACGCTGCTCGGACCGTTCGCTTTCGTGTTCGAGATCGCCTACGTGGTGTTCATGGTGCTGATACTGGCCGTGTTCGGCGCGGCGGCCGGCGCGATCGGGCAGGCGATGTTCGGCTGGCCGGCGCTGGTCGGCACGTTGCTGCTGATGGCCGGCATCGGCGCGTTCACCGCGTTCGGCAACCGCTCGGTCGAGCGGTTGTTCCAGTGGGTCTCGTTCTTCCTGTATGGCGTGTACGTGCTGTTCTTCGTCTTCGTGCTGGCCGGCTTCGGCGGCCAGGCCATGAACCACTTCAGCACGCCCGTGCCGACCGACGGCTGGCTGTCGGGCGGCCTGACCTATGCCGGTTACAACATCGTCGGCGCAGTGATGGTCCTGCCGCTGGCGCGGCACTTCCGGTCGCGACGCGACGCGGTCGTGGCCGGCGTGCTGGCCGGCCCGCTGGCGATGCTGCCGGGCCTGCTGTTCTTCATCTGCATGATTGCCTGGTACCCGCAGATCGGTGAGCAGGCGCTGCCGTCGGATTACATCCTGCGCCAGCTGAACATGCCGGTGTTCCATCTGTTGTTCGAGATGATGATCTTCAGTGCCCTGCTGGAGAGCGGCGCCGCCGCGGTGCATGCCGCCAACGAGCGCGTCGCCGCGACCTGGCGCGCGCGCCGCGGTGTCGAGCTTCCCATTGGCGGGCGCTTCGCCATCGCCGTGGCGCTGCTGGTCGGTTCGATCTTCATCGCCGACCGCTTCGGCCTGGTGACGCTGATCGCCAGCGGTTACCGCGCGCTGGCCTACCTGTTCCTGGCGGTCTACGTACTGCCGGTGCTGACGATCGGCGTGTGGCGACTGTCGCGGCGCTCGCCGCAGCCGGCCGCGGCCGCGCAACCCCATACCTTGCAAGGAGAATGAACATGACCGGACGTTGCTTCGCGCAGCGCTTCGCGCTGCTGGCATCGACGCTGTTGGCCAGTGCCGCATTCGCCGCGCCGCCCGCGGACCTGGACTCGCGTGTCGACGCCGCGATGCGGGCACACGGCGTGCCGGGCATGTCGATCGCGATCGTCGAGGGCGGCAAACCCACGCTGACCAAGGGCTACGGCGTGCGCCGCCTCGGTTCGCCCGAGCGCGTGGACGCCGACACGATCTTCCCGACCGGTTCGACCGGCAAGGCGATCACCGCCGCCGCGCTCGCCGTGCTCGTCGACGACGGCAAGATCAAATGGGACGACAAGGTCATCGACCACATCCCCTGGTTCCGCATGTACGACCCGTGGGTCACCAACGAGATGACGGTGCGCGACCTGCTCGTGCACCGCAGCGGTCTGGGCCTGGGTGCGGGCGACCTGATGTTCATCCCGACCTCGTCGCGCAGCCGCGCCGACACCGTGCGTGCCCTGCGCTACATCAAGCCCGCGACCAGCTTCCGTAGCGGTTACGCGTACGACAACGTGCTGTACTCCGTCGCGGGCCAACTCATCGAGGAAGTCACTGGCCAGACGTGGGAAGTGTTCGTGCGCGAGCGCGTCCTCAAGCCCGCCGGTATGACGAGCTCGGTAACCGAACAGTCCGCCCGCTTCGCCAACACCAATCGCGCATTGCCGCATGCGCGCACCGGCGGCCGCGTGCGCGGCATGGGCGAACAAGCGGTACTCGACGAACGCAAGACGCTCGGCGACAACGGGGCGCCGGCAGGTGGGTTGTCCTCGAGCGCGAACGATCTCGCGCGCTGGATGCAGGTGCAGCTCGGCCACGGCGCATGGACCAACGAGGCGGGCAAGGAAGTGCGCGTGTTCAGTAAGGAGTCCGCGCAGCAGATGTGGACGCCCGTCGTGCCCACGCCCACGCCGAAGTATCCGGGCAAGCTCGCCGACGCCGCGCCGAAGTTCTCCTCCTACGCACTGGGCTGGAGCGTGCGCGACTACCGCGGCGAGAAGGTCATCGAGCACGGCGGCGCGGTCTTCGGCGTCTACACGTACATCGCGCTGTTCCCGGATCGCGACTTCGGCGTCGCGTTCGAGATGAACTCCGAGGACGTGCAGGTGATGCGTGGCGTGGCACTCGAGGTCATCGACCACTATCTCGGCGCGCCGAAGACCGACTGGGTCGCCGCGTTCGACGAGTTCCTGGGCATGCGCACCGAGGGCGGCCTCGCGGCACTCGACGCCGCCGCAAAGGCGGCGCCCGCCGCGCAGGGCAAGCCGACGCTCGCGCAAGCCAGCTATGCGGGTCGTTATGCCGACCCGTGGTACGGCCCCATCACCATCGCGAACGACAAGGGCGTCCTGCGCGTGAACTTCCTGCAGACGCCGGGCCTCACCGGCCGCCTGGAGCACGTGCGGTACGACACCTTCCGCATGGTGTGGGACAACCCGGAGTACGAACAGGCGTACGTGAATTTCGGCCTGGATGCCGAGGGCAAGGTCGAGCGCATCACGATGAAGGCGATCTCGCCGATCGCCGACTTCAGCTGGGACTTCCAGGACCTGCTGTTCACGCCCGCGCCGAAATCTTGAGGGTGGAGGCGGGGTAGGCAGCAGTCGAGCCGGAATGATGTTGCAACCGAGCCCGGTAGCGGCGCCTCAGTGAGGTAGCGTCCGCTCCAGCAGTTCGCGGATGCGCGTGGCCTGACCCGGATCGAAGGCCAGGCCCATGTGATCCACGGCGATGCGCGCCACATGGGCTTCGACGACGATCGATTCGTCGTTGTCCATCTGGAAAAGCAGCTTCAATGGGGCGCCGTCGCCCGGATTCCAGTCGTTGGACAGGGCCACGCATGCACCGCCGCGGGACAGATTCAGCACGGTGGCATCGTGCTGGGTCCCGTTGGGGGTGATCATGGTCGCCAGCCGCACTTCCTGCCGCGGCTGACGGCGCCTTTCGGTGCTCGGGCTCATGGTCGGCATGCTAGCGCCCCGATCAACGGCGTGCGCGAACATTTCGTTCACATCGCCGGGTGACGGCTGGTGGGTGATCCTGGCCCGCCAGGGCGCCTACCGGATTGCAGGCGGGCCCATGCCTGTCGAGCGAGGCTTGTCGAGCCAGGCCCGTCGAGCCGGGACTGTCAAAAACGACCTGATCAGGGGACGTGGTCGAACAGGTGCTGCAACACCGCCTCGCCATAACGATCGAGCTTGCTCGCGCCGATTCCCGGGATACGGGACAGTTCGACCATATCGTCCGGCGCCGCTTCGGCGATCGCCCGCAGCGTGCTGTCGTGGAAGATCACGTAGGCCGGGACGTTCTGCTCGCGCGCGGTGGTCGCGCGCCACTGGCGCAGCGCATCGAACCGGATCTGCGAGTCCATGTCCAGTTCGATGGCTGGGCTGGTCGTGCCGCCGCCACGCGTTTTGCGTCCACGCGGCGGCTTGGCCGCTTCGCTGCGGAACGTCAGCGCCCGTTCGCCACGTAGCACCGATCCGCTCAACGCGGTCAGGCGTAAGGCGCCATGGTGTTCGACGTCGGCTTCCAGCAGGCCGGCGGCCACCAGCTGGCGGAATACGCCACGCCATTGCCGCTCGTCGAGGTCGCTTCCTATCGTCCAGGTGCTCAGCCGCTCGTGGCCGTATTGCTTCACCTTGTCGGTGGCGATGCCGCGCAGCACGTCGATCAGATGCCCCGCGCCGAAGCGCTGGCCGGTGCGGTACACGCACGACAGCGCCTTGCGCGCCGCTTCGGTACCGTCCCAGCTGCGCGGCGGTTCCAGGCAGTTGTCGCAATTGCCGCAGGCGCCGGCATGCGGTTCGCCGAACCAGCCCAGCAACGCTTGGCGGCGGCATTGCGTGGACTCGCAATAGCCCAGCAGCGCATCGAGCTTGCCCAGCTCCAGCCGCTTGCGATCCTCGCCAGCCTCGCCCTGCTGGATCATCGTGCGCAGGTTGACCATGTCGCCTAACCCATAGCTCAGCCACAGTTCGGCCGGTTCGCCGTCGCGGCCGGCGCGGCCGGTTTCCTGGTAATAGCCCTCGATCGACTTGGGCAAGTCGACATGGGCGACGAAGCGCACATCGGGTTTGTCGATGCCCATGCCGAAGGCGATCGTCGCCACCATCACCACGCCGTCTTCTTGCAGGAAGCGGCGCTGGTTGCCGGAGCGCAGCTTCGCGTCCATGCCAGCGTGGTAGGGCAGGGCCTTGATGCCGGTGGCCTGCAGTTGCTCGGCCACGCTCTCCACGCGCTTGCGCGAGAAGGCATAGACGATGCCGCTTTCGCCACGATGGCCGGCCAGGAAATCCAGCAACTGGCGCACGCCGCCGCCGTCCTTGTGCACCACGCGGTAGCGCAGGTTGGGACGATCGAACGAGCTGACGAACTGGCGCGCGTCCTCCAGCGCCAGGCGCTCGGCGATCTCGCGTCGGGTCGGCGCGTCGGCGGTGGCGGTCAAGGCGATGCGCGGGATGTCGGGCCAACGCTCGTGCAGCACGGTGAGCTGGCGGTACTCCGGGCGAAAGTCGTGCCCCCACTGCGACACGCAGTGGGCCTCGTCGATGGCGAACAGGGCGATCCGCGCGCGGTCGAGCAGCGACAGGAAGCGGCCGGTCAGCAGCCGCTCCGGTGCGACGTAGAGCAGGTCGAGCTCGCCGGCCAGCAGTTGCTGCTCGACCTGCACGGCGGCCGCGGCATCGAGCGTGGAATTGAGGTAGGCCGCGCGCACGCCGACCTGGCGCAGCGCCTCGACCTGGTCCTGCATCAGCGCGATCAGCGGCGAAACGACCAGGCCGCAGCCCTCGCGCAGCAGCGCCGGCAACTGGTAGCACAGCGACTTGCCGCCGCCGGTGGGCATCAGGACCAGGGCATCGCCGCCGTCGGCCACGTGTTCGACGATCTGCGCCTGTTCGCCGCGGAAGCCGGTATGGCCGAAGATTCGGCGGAGCAGGTCGAGAGCGTTTTCGGACATCCGCACAGTTTAGCGGTGGCGCGTCGCGGGACCTGCGGAAACCACGGGGAGACGGCTGGGGTTCTTACGCGGGGAGCACCCGGTGTTCCCCTTATGGCCGGCGGAGAGGGCCTCGCGGCGTCTCTCACGCGGGTGTGGCCCGATTCCCTCTCCCCTGTGGGAGAGGGATACCCGCCACGGGCGGCAGGGAGGGGGGTTACTCCAGCAGCGACCGCAGCATCCACGCGTACTTCTCGTGCGTCTGCAGCCGCTGGGTCATCAGGTCGACGGTCGGATCGTCGCCGGCGTCATCGGCCGTCTTCAGCACCTTGCGCGCGGTACGGGCCACCGCTTCGTTGCCGACGGTGAGCTGGCGTACCATCTCGCGCCAGTCCAGGGTGTCGGTCAGGCCCGGTTCCTCCGCGATCGAGCTCAGGCGGATGAACTCGGCATACGAGCCCGGCGCGTTGTAGCCCAGGGCGCGGATGCGCTCGGCGGTCTCGTCCAGCGCGTTCCACTGCTCGGTGTACTGAGCCTCGAACATCACGTGCAGGCTGTTGAACATCGGCCCGGTGACGTTCCAGTGGAAATTGTGGGTCTTCAGGTACAGCGTGAAGCTGTCGGAAAGGAAGCGCGACAGACCCTCGGCGATCTTCTTGCGGTCGTCCTTGCCGATCCCGATATCGATGGCAGGCGAGGTGTCGCTGCCGGCCGGGGCCGGTGGGTCGTTGCTGGACTTGGCGGACTTATGTTTGGCCACTGGCAATCTCCTCTGGGTCGGTATTGCGGCGACAATAGGCATTGCCTACCGCGATTTGAAATGGTTTTTTTCTTGCAGTGCGATCGATGAATCCTATGGCGCAGTCTAGTCACGCCGATGTCAGCGTTACGTTACGCCAGGCCCGGCGCGCCATCGATGGCGCGTTGAGTCGCGACCGTGGACGCCTGCATGGCCTGTGGTCGCGCTGGAGCGGCAAGCCCGACGATGGCCGTGCGCGCGAGGCCTTCGCGCAGGCGCTGGCGGCATCGGTGGCGCAACGCGAGGCGCGCATGGCCGCCCTGCCCAAGGCGGAAGTCGACCCGACTTTGCCGATTGCGGCCGAAGGCGATCGCATCGTCGAGTTGATCCGCGCCCATCCGGTGGTCGTCATCGCAGGCGAGACCGGCTCGGGCAAGACCACGCAGCTTCCCAAGCTGTGCCTGGCCGCCGGCCGTGGCGCGGCCGGCATGATCGGCTGCACCCAGCCGCGCCGCATCGCCGCACGCGCGGTCGCACGCCGCGTCGCCGAAGAGTTGCAGACGACGCTCGGTGGCGCGGTCGGCTACCAGGTGCGATTTGAGGGAAGAATGTCCACCGAAAATGTCGGTGAGCAGACCGCGGTGAAGTTCATGACCGACGGCATCCTGCTCGCCGAGATCCAGTCGGACCGCTGGCTGTCGCAATACGACACGCTGCTGATCGACGAGGCGCACGAGCGCAGCCTCAACATCGA
>DATDBD010000349.1:0-2818 GCA_036525015.1 Lysobacter sp. | reverse complement strand
TGCGTTCCATCGCCGCCTGGTGTCCGACGACGAAGCCACGCAGCTGGCCGCGGCCAAGGCCTGGAGCGTGTGGGAAGGCGCGACCAGCTTCCTGCACATCGATCCGGAATTCGCCGCCAGCCACGAGGATCCGTACTTCGCCCTGGCGTTCGCCCGCATCGAGAACCATTACTTCGTCAACGGCGGCTTCTTCGAGGTCGAAGACCAGCTGCTGCGCGACGCCCCCCGCATCGCCGACATCCCCGGCGTGATCGTGCACGGCCGCTATGACGTGGTCTGCCCGGTGCAGAACGCGTGGGACCTGAAGAAGGCCTGGCCCAAGGGCGATCTGGTCATCACCCCGGCTTCGGGGCACTCGGCGTTCGAGCCGGAGAACATCGACGCGCTGGTGAGCGCGACCGACCGTTTCGCCTGATCTCCCGGTTTTGCCCCCCTTTCCCGCTCGCGGGAGCGGGCTGGGGTGAGGGCCGGCTGCATACGTATTCAGGCGGCCGACGCCAGGGCCGCCACGCACAATCGATCGCACAAGGCACCGGCATGCAGCCGGCGCCCACCTTGGGAGGGGTGCGATGAGCATGGTGACCGAGTTCGAGCAACAGCAGCACGCGACGACGCGCGTGGTGCTTATTTCATTGGCGGCCGCGATGGGCGGTTTTCTGTTCGGCTTCGATACCGCCGTGATCAACGGCGCGGTCGACGCAGTGCGCGGCAGCTTCAGCCTGGATGCGGCGCGGATCGGCTTCGCGGTGTCGGTCGCATTGCTCGGTTCGGCCTTGGGCGCCTGGTATGCGGGACCCCTGGCCGATCGCTGGGGCCGCGTGCGGGCGATGCAGGTCGCGGCGACCGTGCTGGCGGTCAGCGCGATCGGTTCCGGCCTGGTGGCGGGCGTGTGGGACCTGATGCTGTGGCGCCTGATCGGCGGCATCGGCGTCGGCGTCGCCTCGGTTATCGCGCCGGCCTACATCGCCGAAATCTCGCCCGCGCACGTGCGCGGCCGGCTGGGTTCGTTGCAGCAACTGGCGATTGTGCTCGGCATCTTCATGGCGCTGCTGAGCGATGCCTGGCTTGCCGGCGTGGCCGGCGGCGCGGCCAAGCCGTTGTGGCTGGGCCTGGAGGCCTGGCGCTGGATGTTCCTCGTCGCCACGGTTCCGGCGCTGATCTACGGCGCGCTGGTGTTCGGCATGCCCGAGTCGCCGCGCCACCTGGTGGCGAAGGGCCGGCTGGAAGAAGCGGGCCACGTGCTGCGCCAGGTGCTGGGCCTGCGCAGTGACGTCGCCGTGGAGCAGAAGGTCAACGACATCGCCCACAGCCTGCGCAGCGAATACCAGCCGAAGCTGCGCGACCTGCGCGGTCCGAGCGGCCTGCTGCCGGTGGTGTGGGTCGGCATCCTGCTGTCGGTGTTCCAGCAGGCGGTCGGCATCAACGTCATCTTCTATTACTCCTCGACGCTGTGGCGCTCGGTGGGTTTCAGCGAGGCGGACGCTTTCACGATCACCGTGGTGACCTCAGTGGTGAACGTGCTGGTCACGCTGCTGGCGATCGCGCTGGTCGACAAGGTCGGCCGCAAACCATTGCTGGCCATCGGTTCGGCCGGCATGACGGTGACGCTGGGCCTGATGGCGCTGTGCTTCTCGAAGGCGACAGGCAGCGGCGCGGCGCTGACCATGCCCGAACCCTGGGGCATGACGGCGCTGGTCGCGGCCAATGCCTACGTGGTGTTCTTCGGCCTGAGCTGGGGGCCGATGGTGTGGGTACTGCTGGGCGAGATGTTCCCCAACCGCATCCGCGCGATCGCATTGGCGGTGGCGGCCTCGGCGCAGTGGCTGGCCAACTTCGCCATCACCAGCAGCTTCCCGGCGCTGGCGGAGGTCGGCCTGACCTTCGCCTATGGCCTGTACGCGACGTTTGCGTTGCTGTCGCTGGGCTTCGTCGTCTACGCGGTGCGTGAGACGAAAGGGGTCGAGCTGGAGGACATGCGGGACTGAGTGTTCTGTTTCCGCGCAGTTTGCCTTTGGCGCCGCACTGTGCCGATTTCGGCTGAACAGGAGCGATCGTCCGTGTTTTACGGGCGATCGCCCTGCGTCCCTTTCGCCGTTTTTTACTGAAATTTGACAGCGCGTTAACGGAATGTTCAATTTGCGACCCGGTTCGCCTTTTGGGTGTGAACCGTAGGGGGGCCTCGCCTGAAGCGGCCAGGGCTATTGAATCAAGTGCGAACTTTGCGCCGGCTGACTTGGCACGCAGGGAATTTCTCAGACTAAGGAAGTGGGCAGTGCGGGTGCTAACGGGGGTCGGGCTGGAGCTGCATGCGTTGCATCAGCTGCAGGTCGATGGCAAATCTGGAGAGCCCGGGCGCTACGAGTCGCTGGGCGAAGATCCGCAGTTCGACGTCAGGGTCGCCGGCGGCATCGGGCGGCTCGGTCCTGGCTGGTACTTGCTGACGGCTCGCTGCCAGGTCGCCGACGGCGAGATCATCGCTCCTTGTTTCTATCCCGACTACGGCGAAGGACTGTCCGAGGCCACCCGTATCGATTTGCCGGAGCCTTCCGGCGACGATCATCTGCGCTCGTTGGTCCTGATCAAGCGCCGTCTGCGCATGTTGCGTCTCGATCCGACGATCCACCGTGCGCGCTTCGAACTGTCCGGGCTGCGCATGCGGCGGATTTCCCGCCTGCGCGCGTTGCTCGAGCTGGTGTGGGGCAGCAGCCGCATGTCCGCCAACCGAGGTGCCCAGATGTGGCGCACCTTCAAGACGTTCATGCGGCAGGCCGTGCGCGGGCAAATGTCCGCGGCGACCGACAAGCTCTATCACCGCTAC
>DATDBD010000348.1:0-3527 GCA_036525015.1 Lysobacter sp. | reverse complement strand
GGGCGGCAGTCGCAATGGTGTCGACGGCAAGACCGCGCCGCCGCCGCGCGGCGCCCCGATGAGCCTGGCGGGCCTGGTGATCGGGGCGGTGTCGGCGGTGGTCGGCATCGGCGGCGGCAGCATGACCGTGCCGCTGCTGGTCTGGCGGGGCATCGCCCCGGTACGGGCGGTGGGCACTTCCTCGGCCTGCGGCGTCGCCATCGGCCTGGCCAGCGCGGTCGGGTATGCCCTGCATGCGCCGCCCGGCGCACTGCCCGAGCACGCCATCGGCTACATCTACCTGCCGGCCGCGGCCGGGGTCGCCGTGGCCTCGGTGCTGGCCGCGCCCTACGGCACCAGGCTGGCCCACCGCCTGCACGGCGACACTCTCAAGCGCGTGTTCGCCGGCTTCCTGGCGGTGGTCGGAGCCAGCCTGCTGCTCGGGGGATGAGCTCGCTGTAGTGCCTGTCTGGCCCGACTGGCCCGTCTGGCCCGCCCCCGACGTTCTTGCGATCTCGTCCCCGCCAAGCAGGGAAAAAGCCCGGCTGCCGCTGTGCCGGAAGTGACGGTGTCCTTTGCCGACTTGTGGCTTAGTAACGAATTGTTTACAACTTACGTCACGTCGTGCGGGCAGGGGTGCGCGGCCGCCTTGCTTTATTGCCATTTTTCGAGGGAGAGAGAGATGAAAGCGTTCCGTCGTCAGTCCTTGGCGAAAGCCATCCAGTTGTCGTTGCTGATCAGCCTGCCCGGCCTCGCCGCCGCGCAGGAGACCACGCCGCCGCCGACCCAGCCGTCGGCCACCACGCTCGACACGGTGACCGTCACCGGTACCCGCATCAAGCAGACCAATGCCGTCACCGCACAGCCGGTGTTCGTGCTGGACCGCACCAAGATCGAGCAGACCGGCCTGCAGACCGTGGGCGAGCTGCTGCAGCAGCTCACCTCCTCCGGCAAGGCGCTCAACGCCAAGTTCAACTCGTCGGGCAACTTCGGCTATCCGCCGGACGGCGGCGGCATCGGCGCCGGTTCGGCCCAGGTCGACCTGCGCAACCTCGGTTCGCAGCGCACCCTGGTCCTGGTCGACGGCGTGCGTTGGGTCAACGAGTCCTCGGCATCCGGCGTCAGCGGCAGTGCCGACCTCAACACCATCCCGATGGCGATCGTGGAGCGCGTCGAAGTGCTGGAAGACGGCGCCTCGGCGATCTACGGCTCCGATGCCATCGCCGGCGTGATCAACATCATCACCCGCCGCACCTTCGACGGCGCCGAAGCCAACGCCTACTACGGCCAGTACGACGACGGCGGTGAAACCACCGACATCAGCCTGACCCTGGGCGGCAGCGGCGAGCGCTGGTCGGGCATCTTCACGGCCAGCTACTTCGAGCAGGAGGACATCAGCTCCGCATCCTGGGATCAGTCGGCCGTGCCGGAACCGGGTGCAGGTCCGGGCGCTGGCAGTTCCGGCGTCCCGCAGGGCCGCTTCGTGTTCTGCGATCCGCGCCAGCCGGTCGGCGCCCCGGGCTTCTGCGGCGACGCCACCAACGATGCCTCGTTCTACAGCGTGACGCTCAACGACGGCACCGCCACGCCGGTGTGGGATCCCAACAATCCCAATGGCGGCACCTACCACCGCTTCGCCGCCGCGGACCGTTTCAACTTCGCGCCGTTCAACCTGCTGCTGACGCCGCAGAAGCGCAAGTCGATCTTCACCAATCTGTATTACGACATCACCGACAACACGCGCCTGCACGTCAAGGGCCTGTACAACAACCGCACCTCGACCAACCAGGCCGCGCCTGAGCCGATCTTCGTCGGTCCGGATGCTGGCACCGGCGGCATCGCCGACACCATCTCGGTGGCGGCCAACAATCCGTACAACCCGTTCGGCATCGCGCTGACCGCCGGCGACAACTTCAGCTTCATCGGTCGTCGTCCGCTGGAAGTGGGGCCGCGCATCTTCACCCAGGACGTCGACACGTCCTACTTCAACATCGGCCTGGACGGCGTGTTCGACATCGGCAGCCGCAACTTCGGCTGGGATGCCAACTACGCGCACGGCGAGAACAAGGCCGAGCAGACCTTCCTCAACGGCTACAACGTCTCCAAGATCAAGACCGCGCTGGGCGACCCGGCCGTGTGTGCGCTGGTGCAGGGCTGCGTCCCGCTCGACCTGTTCGGCGGCCAGACCCGTCCGATGACGCAAGAGCAGATCGACTGGATCCGCACGCGCCAGATCGACTCGAGCAAGCAGGTGCTGGACCTGTACCAGGCCAACGTCACCGGCGACATGTTCAACATCGGCGATCGCACCGCCGGCTTCGCAGCGGGCGTGGAACATCGTCGTTATCGCGGCGAGTTCAACCCCGATCCGCTGCGCCAGACCGGAGAGTCGCAGGACTCGCAGGCGTTCCCGGTCAAGGCCAGCTATGACGTGGACGAGGTCTATTCCGAGTTCAACTTCCCGGTGCTGTCGAGCCTGGAACTGTCGGCGGCGATCCGTTACTCGGATTACTCGACCTTCGGCAACGCCACCACCGGTAAGGTCGGCTTCCGCTGGCAGCCGATGGAAGACCTGGTGCTGCGCGGCACCTGGTCGGAAGGCTTCCGCGCGCCGAACCTCGGCGAGCTGTACGGCCTGACCCAGTTCGGCGCGACCCTGACCGACCCCTGCGGCCCGACGGGCGCGCCGGTGGTGGATACGTCCAACGGCGTCTCGGGAGGTCTGGAAGCGGCGTGCGTCGGGGCCGGCGTCCCGAACGGCTTCGAGCAGGCCAACACCCAGATCATCACCTTCACCGGTGGTAACCCGGACCTGGATGCCGAGGAGTCGGAGAACTACACCATCGGTGCGGTGTACGCCCCGAGCTGGGCGGAAGGCCAGAGCTGGTCGAACAAGCTTGATTTCGAGGTCAGCTACTACAACTACAAGGTGGACGGCGCGATCCAGGCGGCCGATATCCAGTCGCTGCTCGATAAGTGCTACGAAGAGCAGGGCGGCACCGGCCCGGCTTGCGCGCCCTTCACCCGCAACTTCACCGGCAACCTGTTCCCGCCGCAGAACCGCCTGGCCAACCTCGGCACCATCGAAACCGATGGCGCCGACTTCAAGGTCAACTGGCTGAGCCCGGAATGGGGCTTCGGCCACCTGACCGGGTCGCTGCAGTCGACCTACGTCAACGACTACGAGGCGGTCGACCAGGATGGCAACGTCGCCCAGCGCGCGGTCGGCATCGAGGTCAACGACAGTGCCATCCCCGAGTGGCAGACCAACGTGCAGATCGGTTGGGGCAAGGGCAACTGGGACGCGAACTGGAACCTGCGCTACATCAGCTCGGTTGAGGAGGACTGCACCAACGCCACCATCGCCGAGGTTCCGGGCTGCCTCAATCCGCAGCAGATGAACACGTTGGGTTCGGTCACGTACAACGACTTCCAGGTCAACTGGAAGGAAGCGTTCACCGAAGGCCTGAAGCTGACGCTGGGCGTGAACAACGCGTTCGGCAAGGAACCGCCGATTTGCGTGACCTGCTCGCTCAACGGTTACGACG
>DATDBD010000347.1:0-6426 GCA_036525015.1 Lysobacter sp. | reverse complement strand
CAAGCGCCTGCGCGTGATCGGCTTCAACTGGAAGGACGAGCACGCCGACGCGCTGCGTTGGCTGGAGCAGTTCGGCAACCCGTACTTCATGGTGCTGACCGATTACGACGGCAAGGTCGCCATCAACTGGGGCATCTACGGGGCGCCGGAAACCTTTCTGGTCGACGGCAAGGGCGTGATCCGCTGGAAGTACGTGGGCCCGATGACGGACGCGGTCATCCGCAACGAACTGCTGCCCAAGCTGGCGGAAGTCGAGAAGGCGCGATGAGCGCAGATCCGAGTGCTTGCACTGAGCACCGCTCCCGCTTGCGAGATTGGGGACGCTTTCCGCTGGCACGGGCGCTAGCGTTGACGCTGTTGCTCGCACTGGCAGCGTTTTTCAACGCATCCGCCCAGCCCGCCAGCGACGCCACGCCGTTGAAGTTCACCAGCTCGTCCGAAGAGAAGCGCTTCAACGCGCTGGTCACCGAGCTTCGCTGCGTGATGTGCCAGAACAACTCGCTGGCCGAGTCCAACGCGCAGATCGCCGTCGACCTGCGTCGCGAAGTGCTGGAGCTGATGCGCCAGGGCAAGAGCGACAGCGAGATCAAGCAATTCCTGGTCGAGCGCTACGGCGAGTTCGTGCTGTATCGGCCGCAAGTCGAATCCAAGACCTGGCTGCTGTGGTTCGGCCCGGCACTGGTGTTGCTTGCAGGCGGCGCGATCGTCGTCGGCGCGGTACGTCGTCGCACGCGCAGCACCCCTGCCGCGCGCCAGGACAACAACGACGAGCAGGAATGGTGATGACCGGTTTCGTGATCGCCGGCCTCGCGCTGGCCGTGCTTGCCTTGGGCTACGTGCTGCGCCCGCTCTGGCGCACCCGCCCCGTGGCAGGCCTCGGCGCCGTTGCCGGCCTGACGGTGGCCACCGGCCTGCTCTACTTCGCCATCGGTTCGCCAGGCGCGCTGGACCCTGCGCAGCGCCGTGCGCCGCAGTCGCTGGACGACGCGATCAGCCAACTCGAAGCCGAGCTGGAGCGCGATCCGAACCAGGTCGAAGGCTGGCGCCTGCTCTCGCGCGCCTACCTCGCCGAAGGCCGCGTTGCCCAGGCTCGCGACGCATCGGTGCGTGCGTTGAAGCTGGTGCCCGAAGATCCTGACCTGCTCGCCGAAGCCGCTGAAATGCGCGCACTGGTCGCGCCGGAGCGCAAGTTCGACGACGAAGCCGTGGCGATGTTGAACCGCGCCCTCGCCGCGCAGCCCATGCACCAGCGCGCACGCTGGTTCCTCGGCATCGCCCAACGCCAGGCCAAACAGCCGGCCGAGGCGGCGAAGACGTGGGAACCGCTGTTGACGATCGTCGATGCGCGCACCGCGGTGAGCCTGCGCGAGCAGATCAATGCCGCGCGTAGCGAGGCCGGCCTGTCGCCACTGCCTGCCGCAGTGAGTGCGCCCGGTGGACTCAGGGTCAAGGTCTCGCTGGCACCGGCACTGGCGGCGAAGTTGCCCGCCGATGCCACTTTGTTTGTCATCGCGCGCCAGGCGGGTGGCCCGCCGATGCCGGTGGCGGTCGAAAAGCTGCCCGCCCGCGCCTTCCCGGTCGCGGTCACGCTCGACGACGGCGACAGCCCGATGCCGACGATGAAGCTTTCGCAACTCGATCGCTTCGAAGTGCTCGCACGCGTTTCGGCCAGTGGCGATGCAACCCCGCAGACCGGCGATCTGGAAGCCGTTGCCAGGCCCGCGGGCAAGGATTCGGACGTGATCGAACTGGTCATCGATCAGGTCCGCCGCTGAGGCTCCACGCCCTGCCCGAAACGCCAGCACCCCGTTAAGCTTGCGCCATGACCGAATTCATCCCGCCTGGCACCTGTTTCCTCGATCTTCCCTCTCCGTTCCCGATGAAGCGCGGCGGTGCTTTGCACGGGGCGCGCGTCGCCTATGAAACCTGGGGCACGCTCAACGCCTCGCGCGACAACGCCATCCTGATCGTCACCGGCCTCTCGCCCGACGCGCATGCCGCCAGCAATGCGGGCAACCCGGAACCGGGCTGGTGGGAACCCATGCTGGGTTCGGGCAAGCCGATCGACAGCGATCGCTGGTTCGTGATCTGCGTGAATTCGTTGGGCAGTTGCAAGGGTTCGACCGGTCCGGCATCGCTCAACCCACAGACGGGGCAGCTGTATCGCCTCGACTTTCCGGAGATGTCGGTCGAGGACGGCGCCGACGCCGCGGCGCACGTCGTACACGGCCTGGGCATCGAACGTCTGGCCTGCATCATCGGCAACTCGATGGGCGGGATGACCGCGCTGGCGTTCCTGCTGCGCCATCCGGGCCTGGCGCGCAGCCACATCAACATCTCCGGCGCGGCGCGCGCACTGCCGTTCTCGATCGCGATCCGCTCGTTGCAGCGCGAGGCGATCCGCCTGGACCCGAACTGGAACCACGGCCAGTACGACGACGAGCGCTATCCCGAATCGGGCATGCGGATGGCCCGCAAACTGGGCGTAATCACCTACCGCTCCGCGCTGGAGTGGGACGGTCGCTTCGGCCGCGTGCGCCTGGATTCCGATCGCGCCGAAGAAGACCCCTTCGGCCTGGAATTCGAGGTCGAAAGCTATCTCGAGGGCCATGCGCGCCGATTCGTGCGCCGCTTCGATCCCAATTGCTACCTGTACCTGAGCCGGTCGATGGACTGGTTCGATCTGGGCGAGTACTGCGCCGATCGCACCGGCAATCCCGGCGATTCCGACACGCGCGCCGGACTGGCCGGAATCCACGTTGAGAAGGCGCTGGCAATCGGCGTGCACACCGACATCCTGTTCCCGTTGCAGCAGCAGGAAGAGATCGCCGACGGTCTGCGCGCGGGCGGCGCTAAGAGCGAGTTCCTGCCATTGCCCTCGCCGCAGGGACACGACGCGTTCCTGGTCGATATCGCCCGTTTCGGCCCGGCAGTGGCCGGCTTCCTCGAAAGGCTGTAGGCGGGCCCTGGCCCGCCGCGACACGGTCTGCCGTTGTTTCAGATATCTGCGTCGAAAGGCCGGCGGGCCAAAGCCCGCCCTACGCTTCCGTATCGCAACGGTCCGAGTCTGAATCGTGCAATTGGATCGCGCCAATTGGATCGCGCCAACTGGATCGCGCCAACTCGGCCGCCACAGTTTGATCGCACTCAAGCTTCGACGGTATCCGGCACGGTAGAATTGCAGCATGAACGCCAACGACGCGCTGCCCGATCTCGATTTTCCCGGCCACGACAAGCTGGTCGCCGCCATCGACGCCGCGGTCGTCGCTGGCGACGAACATGCCGTCACCGCCGCGCTGCGCAGTACGCTGTGCTGCATGATCCGCGACCGCGACGTGCAACTGCCCTCGTGCGTGCACGACCCGATCGAAGATCACTACGCGCGGCGCGAGATTTACCGCAGCCCGAACCACGGCTACAGCGTGGTCGCGATGACCTGGGGGCCCGGTCAGGGCACGCCGGTTCACGATCACTGCGGGCTTTGGTGCGTCGAGGGCGTGTGGGACGGCGAACTGGAGATCACCCAGTTCGAGCTGCTCGAGCGCGACGGCGACCGCTTCCGCTTCCGTGCCGCCGGCGGCATGCATGCCGGCCCGGGCAGCGCCGGAAGCCTGATCCCACCGCACGAGTACCACACCATCCGCAACGCCAGCGACAACTCCGTGGCGGTGTCGTTGCACATCTACAAGGCACCGATGGAAGCGTGCTCGATGTTCGTCCCCAACGAGGGCGAGTGGTTCGCGCGCGTGGCCAAGGAACTCAAGACCGACGAAGCGGCCTGAGTTTTTCTGTTGGTCGCTTGCGGCTGCATGCTCGTGTCTAACACCGTTCCGGTCGCCCCGACGCAGGGCAACGGCAAACGCATTTCGCTGGAACGACGGCAAGGCAGCAACGCCCCGCGAGTCATCGACAGCGACCTTGGTCGTCATCCCTACAGAAGCTGGGATCCGCGACCTTGGCCATCTACCAAAGCTCCACGACCTTGACCGTCATCCCAGCGAAAGCTGGTATCGACTTTGCTTCGGGTCCGTTGCTTGCGGATTCCCGGGCGACAGCGGAGCCGCCGGACGAACGTCCCGGAAGCCGTCGCCGCCATCGGCTAAGCTCGCCGCTCCGTCCTGCCGGGCCCCGCCGATGATGACCGACTTCCTGCTCGCCGCCCTGCATCACCTGCTGGTCTACGCCATCGTCGCGATGCTGGTCGCCGAATCGGTGCTGCTGCGCGACACGGTGGACCGCAGCACGATGCAGCGACTGGCCGGCATCGACCGCGGCTACGGGCTGTGCGCGATGCTGCTGATCGTCGCGGGCGTCCTGCGCATCGCCTTCGGCATCAAGGCCTACGACTTCTACCTGCACAACCCCTGGTTCCACGCGAAGATCGGTGCCTTCCTGCTGGTCGGGTTGCTGTCGATCCTGCCGACCGTGCGCTTCCTGCGCTGGCGCAAGGCGCTGGCGGTCAACCCCGCCTACTTGCCCGATACGGCCGAAGTCGGAAAGATGCGGGGCATCGTCCGCTTCGAACTGATCCTGATCGCCGCGATCTTCGTGTTTGCCGCGGCCATGGCCCGTTACGGCGGGCTCTGAGCATCTGGCTGCAGCGAGGCAGCCGCGTCGGCTATACTGCGCGCCCGCGCCGGAATGGCGGAATCGGTAGACGCAGCGGACTCAAAATCCGCCGCCCTTAAAAGCGTGAGGGTTCGAGTCCCTCTTCCGGCACCAAATGGTGGTTTCAGGGTTTCCCAGCACGCCCCAGAAACCTCACCAAAACCCCGCAAATGCGGGGTTTTTCGTTTTCTGCGATCCATCTCGTTCCGGCGCACCCCGCCTGATGCCGTGACACCTGCACCTGCCGGACCGCGGTGACCGAATGGCGCGTGGGATTGTGTCCGATCGATGGGCGGCCGATCCGGGAAGCGGACACAGCAGTGGGCGAGCAAGCCCGCTCATAGCGATCGACGCCATCGTCGCCACGTGGCCCGCCGCCGGGCTGACCGAAAAGAACTGACAACAGCCCAAGGCAACGAGCCGGCATCGGCTCATTGATTCGTAGATCGCGGCGCAGGCTGTTCTCGAAACGCGGTCCTTGCAGCGCCATCTGTGCGCCAGACGGCGCTTGCTACGGCGTTCGCGGTCCCGACCAGGTTGCCGACGCTGCCCCCCTTTCGCCAAGGGGCGGACCCGGGCGGACGCAAACGACCTCCCGGAGCTACAACAAAACTTCGCTGAATGGGTCGGCCCCTCCCGCCGTGGGAGGGCACCTGAGAGGGGCGCTATTGGTTCACTGGCCCTTCTCGCGAATTAGCGATGGACCCCCCGCCATCCGAAGTCGCCAAACCCAGGGGTATGTCCATGCAATTGAAGTCCAGGTTGTTCTCGGTGGCGGTTCTGGCAGCGGTCGGCGGCAGCGCGTTCGCGGCCCAGCCTCCCGTCGTTGGCCGTGCTCTCGGCCTGATCCGCAACCACGCCGCGGCGACGCGCGCGTCCGTCAACGACGCTTTCCAGGCGCGTGACGTGATCGTCGACGCCAACGGCACCGAACACGTGCGCTTCGACCGCACCTATGCCGGCCTGCCGGTGATCGGCGGCGACGTCGTCATGCATTCGCGCAACGGCCAGTTCAAGTCGGCATCCGTATCCCAGCGCGCCGTGCTGAACCTCTCCACCAAGCCGAAGCTGGCCGCCAACGACGCCGTCGTCGCCGCGGGCACGGAATTCGGCTCCGACTTCGCCGGCGCGCCGCAGCGTTCGCTGGTGGTCTATGCGCGCGGCGCCGGCGCTGCCCGCCTGGCCTGGCAGGTCAGCCTGAGCAACAGCAGTGCTGACATGACCTACTTCGTCGATGCCCACAACGGCCGCATCCTCGATCGCTGGAGCAATAACGAAACCGCCGCCGCTACCGGCCTGGCGAAGACGATGTACTCGGGCGACGTCACGCTGACCACCAATTCGCTCGTCACCGGCTTCGAAATGCGCGATCCGACGCGCGGCAAGATGTACGTCATCGACGCGTCCAACAGCCGCACTTCCGGCCAGATCTACAAGGACGCCGACAATGTCTGGGGCAACTACACCCTGTCCGACGCGGCCACCATCGCCGCCGACGCGCAGTACGGCGCCGCGATGACCTGGGACTATTACAAAATCAACCACAGCCGTAACGGCATCGCCCACGACGGCAAGGGTGCCCTCACCCGCGTGCACTACGGCTTCAAGTACGCCAACGCCTTCTGGAACGATGCCTGCTTCTGCATGACCTACGGCGACGGCAACGGCACCACCGTCGGTCCGCTGGTTTCGCTCGACATCGCCGGCCACGAGATGAGCCACGGCGTCAACTCGAAAACGGCCAACCTGTTCTATTCGGGCGAGTCCGGCGGCCTCAACGAAGCCAACTCGGACATCTTCGGCACGATGGTCGAGTTC
>DATDBD010000346.1:0-7863 GCA_036525015.1 Lysobacter sp. | reverse complement strand
GCGATAGCGACTAACGTGGCCGGGCTGAGTTAGTCAAGGGTCACCGTGGTTCGTGACCCGATGTAGATCTTGTTCCACTCCATCGTTGCACCTCGTTTTCTCCTTGCAACCAGCGTCATGCCGCGAAAGCGGTCTTTAATCTATGTTTCAAGGAGCAAATTATGTCCAACCGTGAGAATGGCACCGTAAAGTGGTTCAACGACGCTAAGGGCTTCGGCTTCATCAGCCGCGAGAATGGCGAGGACGTGTTCGTCCATTTCCGTTCGATCCAGGGCTCGGGCTTCAAGAGCCTCCAGGAAGGCCAGAAGGTCAGCTTCACCGTCGTCCAGGGCCAGAAGGGCCTGCAGGCCGACGCGGTGCAGCCGCTGTAATCATCACCACGCTTGCGCGTAGTGAACGAAAAGCCCGGCTTCGGCCGGGCTTTTTTATGCCCGCGTGTTTTATGCCCGCGTGAAACCGACGGCCAGTGTCGAGCCCGCATGTCCGGGCCTGCTGCGGTGATGCGCGATGTCCCGGTCCTGCCCTAGACTGCGGCCGTTCGAATCCAATGGAGCAAGTAGCAAGGATGCGCACCATCGCCGTGTTGGCCCTTCTGGGCGTAGCCACTGTCGGTTCCCGGCAAGCCGACGCACGTTCGCCGGCCCCCGCCGCCCACTGCCTCGATGCGCGCCAGATGCAGGAGGCGCGGCAGGCCTCGCCACAGACGCTCGCCATCGCGCTCAACGACGGAACGAAATTCCGCGTCGACCTGGCGCAGAGCTGTCCCGATGCCGTCAACGGCGGCCAGGCCAGCCTGCTGGCCCGCGAAGGCTGGGTGTGCGGTTTGAGTCCGGAGTTCGTCGAAGCCGGCGGGCAGCGCTGTGCGGTCGCGGCGGTCACGCTCATCGATGCGCGCACCTACGCGCAACTGGCGCGTGCCGGCGCGCGCGACGACCAGGGCGTGAACACCCTCGATGCCGTGCAGGTGCACGCCGAAAAGCAGCACGGTTTCACCGCGTCGGCTGCGTACTGCCTCAACCCGCGCTGGATGCGCTCCTGGACCGAGGACGGCAAGGGACTGATCGTGGAGATGTCCCCCAAGCGGGCCGGCGGCAATCGCTTCTATCGCGTCGAGCTGTCCTCTGCCTGTCCAGACCTGGCCGAGGCGCAACAAATCGAGCTGCGTTCTGGCATGGGCATCGGCGTGGTGTGCGGCAATGCCGGCGACCAGGTGGTGGCGATCAACGATGCGCCCTTCGAGCGCGGTCGCCAGATCACCTCACGCGCCAGCCGCTTTGCCTGTCCGATCGCGGCGGTGTATCCCATCGATGGCGAGGGCTGACCGCTACCAGGTGTCTTCGAGCATGCGCGGTCGACACGCCAGCCATCCGCCCAGCAGTAGCACCAGCAGACACAGGCCGAGGAAGGCGAAGGGCCAGGTCCAGCCGTGCGACATGTCGTGCAGCCAGCCGAACAGCACCGGTCCCAGGCAGCTCAGGCTGTAGCCCAGGCCCTGCATGAAGCCCGACAGCCGCGCCGAGCCGGCCGGAGTGCGCGTGCGCAGGTTGATCAGCGTCAGCGACAACGGGAACGAACTGGGCCCCAGACCGAGCAGCGCCACCCACAGCATCGGCGCCGCCATCGGCGCCAGCAGCAGGCCGGCGAACGCGGCGACATAGGCCACCGCGCAGGCGATGACGATCGGATACGGATTGGCGATGCGCACCGCCACCGAAGGCAGGACCAATGCGCTGATCAGGCCCAGCGTCGAGAACAGCGCGACCATGCTGCCGCCCAGTGCAGGACTGGCGCCGGCCTCGACCAGCAGCTTCGGCAACCAGGTGAACATCGAGTAGGTAATCAGCGAGGTCATGCCGAACATCAGCGCCAGGCCCCACGCGATCGGCGAACGCCACACGCGACCCGCGGCGCCGGGCTCGGCCAGCTCGGGGGCCTCGTCGCCGGCGGCGACGGCGCGGTCGTGCGTCCTGGCCAGTGCATGCGCCTGGCGCGAGTGGCCGAACTGCTCCATCCACAGCACCGCGACCCACGGCAGCACCGCGGCGGCGGCGATCAGCGACCACGCGCCGAGCGACACGCGCCAGCCGGCGCTTTGCGCCAGCGGCACCGCCAGCAGCGCCGGCAGGATCGTGCCCAGTTGCAGCACGGTGATGTAGAGCGTGCTAACCGTGCCGACGCGATCGGCGAAGTAGCGCTTCACCAGCGGCGGCAACACGACGTTGCCCATGCCCATGCCCGACAGCGCCACCGCCGAGGTCAGCAACAGCATCCACGTGTCGCCGACGAAGGCGCGCGCCAGCAATCCCGCGGTAGCCAGCAGCATCGCCAGCAGCGCCGTGCGTTCCAGGCCGATGCGATGGGCGATGCCGGGCGTGGCGACGCCAAATACCGCAAAGGCGGCGGTGGGCACCATGCCGAGCACGCCGGTCATGGTCGAACCAAAGTCCAATGTCTGCCCGAGGCTGTCGAGCAGCGGCGTCAGCGAGGTCACCGCCGTGCGCAGGTTGAAGGCCGACAGCACGATGCCGATCAGCACGAGCGCGCGATCGCGCCATAGCGATGCGGTTTGCAGGGTGTGGCGTGCGGTAGCGGCGTCCATGACGTGATGTGCGTTCCGGCGGTGATGAGCGGCGCGGGATCGCAGGAAAAAGCGGCGCCGGATCGGGGGAGTGGAGTGGGCGATATCGCCGTCACTCGCGCGGGGGTGGCCAGTGTGCGCCAGATGCATCCGCCTCACCAGCCGGCTTGGGGGAAACACTGGGTTCCACGCGGTATGGACAACGAAGCAGAAGCTGTTCGTCCTGAGCGTAGCGACTCAAATTCAAGCACGGCGTGTGGAAGGCCGACGCGCGTAGCGCCGAAGGCAATCGCGTCGACGTGTGCATGGACCCGAAGACCGGTGAGATCTATCCGGATGAGCAGGTTGCCAACCTCAACGAACGCGACGTACGCGCGCAACTGTCGGCCGCGGGCTACGTCAATGTCCTCGACGTCGATTACGAGCGTGGCGTGTGGACGACCGAGGGCGATGATCCGTCCGGTCGCGATGTCGAGTTGAAGATCGATCCGGCGACCGGCAAGGTCATCGGCAAGAAAAAGACTGATCGCCACGACCGGGCCCGGACCCGGCCCATGAAAGGACTGGTTTGGCAAAGTAATGCCCCGGCTGGGGCGGATTCTGCCCATTGGGCGGCCCGGCCACGGCCAGGGCGCGCCGGGGGTGCGCTTGGTTGGCTGGCGGGCAGCGCGCCGTCTCCTTACTATCGGCCGGCACTCCGACCAGGCCTTTCCACATGAAGCTACCGGCTGTATCGCTGCTCGCGCTGTCCCTGTCCGCCGTCCTGCACCCGGCGCTTGCCGCCAAGGCGCCGACGATCGACCCGCAGCGGCTCTCCAACGACGTCAAGATTCTCGCCTCCGACGAATTCGAGGGCCGCGGCCCCGCGACGGCAGGCGAAACCAAGACCGTCGATTACGTTGTCGAACAGATGAAGCAGGCCGGCCTGCAGCCGGGCGGCGACATGACCGACGGCAAGCGCGCCTGGACCCAGGCGGTGCCGTTGGCACGCGCCGAGATCAAGGGCACGCCGCAGGTGTCGGTGAAGGTCGGCGGCAAGTCGCAGGCGCTGACGCAGGGCGAGCAGATCGCCGTGCGCGCCGCGCAGGACGGCTCGACCACGATCGATTTCAGCAACGCCCCGATCGTCTTCGCCGGATATGGCGTGAAGGCGCCCGAGCGCAATTGGGACGACTTCAAGGGCATGGACGTCAAGGGCAAGATCGTCGTCGTGCTGATCAACGACCCGGATTTCGAGTCGGGCGGCAGTGAAACCAGCGGCAGCGACTTTGGCGGCAAGGCCATGACCTACTACGGCCGCTGGACCTACAAGTACGAGGAAGCCGCGCGCCAGGGCGCGCTGGGCCTGCTGATCGTGCACGAGACCGCGCCGGCCTCGTACGGCTGGGCGACGGTGAAGAACTCCAACACCAACACCATGTTCGACGTGGTGCGCGACGCGCCTTCTTCGGTGCATCCGAAGATGGAAGGCTGGATCCAGCGCGATTTCGCCGTCGAGCTGTTCAAGAGCGCCGGCCTGGATTTCGACGCGCTGAAGAAGCAGGCGCAGACGCGTGAGTTCAAGCCTGTCGAACTGAAGGGCGCGACGCTCACCGCCAAGTACGACGTCGATCGCCAGATCATCACCTCGCACAACATCGTCGGCCGCATCGACGGCAGCAAGCGTCCGGACGAGACGGTCATCTACAGCGCGCACTGGGATCATCTCGGCGTCGGCCAGCCTGATGCCAAGGGCGACCGCATCTACAACGGCGCCGTCGACAACGCCACCGGTACCGCCGCGCTGATCGAGCTCGGCCGCGCCTACGCCAAGGCCCCCAAGCCGCAGCGTTCGGTGGTGTTCCTGGCCGTGACCGCGGAAGAGAAGGGCCTGCTGGGTTCGGAGTACTACGCCTCCAAGCCGCTGTACCCGCTCGCCACGACGGTGGCCGACATCAACATGGATGCGCTCGATCCGCACGGCCTGGCGCGCAACTTCACCACTTCCGGCAGCGCCAAGCAGGAGCTGCTCGACCAGTTGGTGGACACGGCCCAGAAGCAGTGGAACCTGGCCTATGTGACCGATCCGAAGCCGGAAGCCGGTCACTTCTTCCGCTCCGATCACTTCCCGTTCGCCAAGCGCGGCGTGCCGGCAATTTCGTTCGGCTCGGGCAACGACCTGGTCGACGGCGGCCTCGAGGCCGGCAAGAAGATGGAAGACGAGTACGTCGCCGACCGCTACCACCAGCCGGCCGACCAGTGGGAAGCGGATTGGACCTTCACCGGCATGGCTCGCGACCTGCAACTGCTCTACAAGGTCGGCCGCGACCTGGCCGACTCCAACCGCTGGCCGAACTGGGACGCTTCGTCGGAGTTCCGCGGCGCACGCGACCAGAGCGCCGACCAACGCAAGTAACGCAACGCGTCATCGACCCAACGCAGACGGGCGAGGCTTTGGCCTCGCCCGTCTGCGTTTCGTGGGCCGATCAGCCGAGCTTGCGCGCGGCCAGGTACGACAGCAGGTTGCCCAGGCCGGTGACGCCAAGCAGCACGCCGATCACGCCGGGCGTGACCTCGCGCCAGCCGAACGCTTCGATCAGCACGAAGCCCAGCGCCATCGCCAGCAGCAGGATGCCCCAGCGCAGCGAGGCATGACGCCGCTGCAACGCCTCGGCCTGCACCATCGTCCTGACCAGCTCCTCGGAGCCGTTGCTGGCGATGACCTTGGCGCGTGTGCGGGCGTCGACCACGGCCTTGATGGCGTAGGTGATGCAGAGGAACAGGGTGATCGGGATGAAGATCTCGTAGTTCATGGCCGGCTCTCGGTGGGTCGTGGTCGAAGTGGGTCAGCGGTCGAATCGGGGGTCTCGAGGCAGTAGATACGGACAGCGGCGAGCCGGTTGCATCGGTGGCGAAAGCGCGCCGGGCTGCCGTCCGTCGGCGGGTGCAACCGAGGGCGTCCTGGCTGTATCCAAGAAGGTATTGCCGGCCGGATCGGCCGATGGAGCCCCGGTTCACCCATGTATGGAAGCAGAAGCCAGGACAATGCAGCGGTCAGCAGAATCACCGTATGGGGATGCCGCTGCCTGTCCGTACGAGCGTGAATCGATGACCGACGCTGCGCCCGCCCACGAAGACGACCGCAAGCTGGTGGAGGCCGTGCTGGCCAATTCACCGGGCGCGTTCGAGCGGCTGGTGCGCGAATACCAGGGCCTGTGCTGGCACATCATCCAGCGCATGGTCCGCCAGCCCGAGGACACCCGCGAGCTGTGCCAGGAGGCATTCCTGCGCATGCACCAGTGCCTGCACCAGTACCGCGGCGAGAGCGCATTGAAATCGTGGATCGGCCAGGTGGCGTACTCGGTCGCCAAGCGCCACCTGGAAAAACGCCGCATCGCGATTGCCGAACCGGTCGGCGACGACGAGGACGGTTTGTCGCTGCTCGACCACGTCAGCGACGGCTTCGACCTGGAAGCGGCCTGCGCCGATGCCGAGATCGCTGCCGGCTTGCACGAAGAAATCGAGGCGCTGCCGCCGATGCAGCGTACGTTGCTGACGCTGTATCACCTGGATGAGGTCCCCATCGTCGAGATCGCCCGCATCACCGGTCTCGCCGAAGGTACGATCAAGAGCCATCTGTTCCGGACCCGGGCGCGCCTGCGCGAGCGCCTGCAGGCCCGGATGGGAGTCATCGTATGAACACCCGCAAGCCCCACGATCACGACCGCTTCGAACGCGAAGCACTCGAATGGCTGGCGCAGGAACGCGCCCGCGAAGAAGAGCGGCGCGGCCAGCCGCTGGCGCCTGCCGGGCTGGACCCCGCCGAGCGCGCGGTCGCCGAGTACCGGCTGATCGCACGCGCGCTGCGCACGCCGGCGATGGAGCCGCTGCCGATGGACCTGGCCGCGCAGATCGTCGGTCACGTCGCCTCCGTGCAGGCGCTGGGCGAACGCGTGGAGCGCTGGATGCTGCGGATCCTCGGCCTGCTGCTGGCGGCGATAGCCGCTGGCGCCGTGGGGATCTATGGCGCCAGCTGGGCGCCGGCGTTCACCGAGCTGCTGCCCGATCTCTCGGGGCAGGCATTGGGCTGGGGCGGCTTGCTGCTGATCTGCCTGGCGGCTTCGTTCCTGGGGCAGGGCCTGGGGCGCACGCTGCTTCATGGAGACTCGCGGACCGCCTGAACAGGCGTGTGACCGTTGCTTATGGGCCATGCCGTCGGCCCTCCCAGACCGGATGATGACTGGGCTCCGAGGGCCCGTCATGAATCGCCAAATCCTGGTCACTTTGCTCGCCGCCGCAATATCTACCGCGTTGGCGGGCTGCCAACCCTCGACGACATCCGACGAGAACGCCACTGAAGAGCCGGCGACCACTGCCCCTGCGACGGAGCGTGCTCCTGCGCCGGCTGCGCCGGCTGCGCCTGAAACCAAGGCGCCGATGACCGACCTGGAGCAACTCGCCCAGCGCCTGGTGACGCAGAGTGCGGCGGTCAAGGAAGGCGAGATCGTGTTGATCTACGGCCGCCAGCATGACGCCGAACTACTCGAGGACATCGCGGTCAACGTGCGCAAGGTCGGTGCCTTCCCGATGGTCGCCTACAGCAGCGATCGCATGTCCAAGCGGCTGCTGTTCGACGTGCCCGAGCAGTACGACACGCAGACCAACGCGCTGGCGATGAAGCTGGCTGGCATCGTCGACGTGGTGGTCAGCCTGGGCAACATGACCAACGAGAACCTGTTCGAAGGCGCCGATCCCAAGCGCATGGCGGCCCGCGCCAAGGCCGACGAGCCGGTCGCCAAGGCGTGGCGCTCGCACAATGTGCGCACGGTCGAGGTCGGCAACGAGATGTACCCGACGTCCTGGCGCGCCGAGCGCTTCGGCATGTCCGAGGACGAGCTGGCGCGTTCGTTCTGGAACGGCGTCAACATCGACTACAGCCAGTTGCAGACGCGCGGCGAGCAGATCAAGGCGACGATCGCCGGCGGCGACGAGATCCACATCACCAACCCCAACGGCACCGACCTGAAGTTGCGCGTGAAGGGGCGGCGGGTGCTGGTCAGCGACGGCATCATCTCCGAGGCCGACCAGAAGGCAGGTGGACCATCGCTTGCGGCCTTCCTGCCGGCGGGCGAGGTCTACACCACGCCGGTGCCGGGCAGCGCGCAGGGCAAGGTCGTGCACTCGCGCAGTTACTTCCACGGCAAGCAGATCGACAACCTCACCGTGACCGTCAGCGCGGGCAAGGTCACCGGGATGACCGGCTCGGGCCCCGGCTACGAGGATTACAAGGCCGAGTACGACGCGGT
>DATDBD010000345.1:0-3321 GCA_036525015.1 Lysobacter sp. | reverse complement strand
ACGATCACCACGCCGGAGTGCTGCGAATAGCCCATGCCGACGCCGCCACCATGGTGCAGCGACACCCACGTCGCGCCGCCGGCGACGTTGAGCATGGCGTTGAGCAGCGGCCAGTCGGACACGGCGTCGCTGCCGTCTTTCATCGCTTCGGTCTCGCGGTTGGGCGAGGCCACCGAGCCGCTGTCGAGGTGGTCGCGGCCGATCACCACCGGCGCCTTCAGTTCGCCGTTGCGCACCATTTCGTTGAACGCAAGGCCGAGCTTGTGGCGCACGCCCAGGCCGACCCAGCAGATGCGCGCCGGCAGACCCTGGAAGCTGATGCGCTCGCGGGCCATGTCGAGCCAGCGGTGCAGGTGCGCATCGTCGGGAATCAGTTCCTTGACCTTGGCGTCGGTCTTGTAGATGTCCTCCGGATCGCCGCTCAATGCGACCCAGCGGAACGGGCCGACGCCGCGGCAGAACAGCGGACGCACGTAGGCCGGCACGAAGCCCGGGAAGTCGAAGGCGTTGAGGCAACCCTCGTCCTTGGCCATCTGGCGGATGTTGTTGCCGTAGTCGAACACCGGGATGCCCATGTCCTCGAAGGCCAGCATCGCCTCGACGTGCACGCGCATCGACTGCTTGGCGGCGTCGCGCACGCGGCCCGGGTCTTCGGCCTGCATGCGCTGCCACTGCTCGACCGTCCAGCCGATGGGCAGGTAACCGTGCACGGGGTCGTGCGCGCTGGTCTGGTCGGTCACCGCATCCGGACGCACGCCGCGTGCGACCAGTTGCGGCAGGATCTCGGCGGCGTTGCCGAGCAGTGCGATCGACTTGGCTTCACCGGCTTCGGTGTATTTCTCGATACGGGCCAGCGCGTCGTCGAGGTCGGTGGCCTGTTCGTCGACGTAGCGCGTGCGCAGGCGCATGTCGATGCGGCTCTGCTGGCATTCGATGTTGAGGCTGCACGCGCCCGCAAGCGATGCGGCCAGCGGCTGCGCGCCGCCCATGCCGCCCAGGCCGGCGGTGAGGATCCACTTGCCCTTGAGGTCGCCGCCATAGTGCTGGCGACCCATCTCGACGAAGGTTTCGTACGTGCCCTGCACGATGCCCTGGCTTCCGATGTAGATCCAGCTGCCCGCGGTCATCTGGCCGTACATCATCAGGCCCTTTTTATCGAGCTCGTTGAAGTGCTCCCACGTCGCCCAGTGCGGCACCAGGTTGGAGTTGGCCAGCAGGACGCGCGGCGCATCGCGATGGGTCGGGAAGATGCCGACCGGCTTGCCGGACTGCACCAGCAGCGTCTCGTTGTCGTCGAGTTCGCGCAGCGACTTGAGGATGGCGTCGTAGCTTTCCCAATCGCGCGCGGCGCGGCCGATGCCGCCATAGACGACCAACTCGGTGGGGTTCTCGGCCACTTCGGCGTCGAGGTTGTTCTGGATCATCCGGTACGCGGCTTCGGTCAGCCACGACTTGCAGGTCTTCTCGGAACCGCGCGGGGCGCGAATGACGCGGGAGGGATCTTTGCGGGTGGACATCGGGGAGCTCCGGCAGGCAGCAGGACCGGACGCGCCGGCGGCGCGTCGGCTATGGGGACGTGACCCGGAATTATCGCGCCGCGATCGTGACGCGGAATCCGCCTTTCGCCCGTCAATGGACTTTCGGACCCGATTTTCTTGTGCCAGAGCCCGATTTGTTTACGCTGTACACATGCCCCGCTCCGCCGCCACCGCCGACCGCATCCTGCGCGCCACCCTCACCTTGTTCGAACGCGAGGGCGCGCAGGGCGTCAGCATGCGTCGCGTCGCCGCCGCGGTCGGACTGACGCCGATGGCCATCTACCGCCACTTTCCCAATCGCGATGCTCTGCTCAAGCGCATTGGCGACGACAGCTTCGACGCCATCGTGCGCCACTGGGACGCGCGCGGTCGCGGCGGCGACGTTCGCGAGCGACTGATCGCGGTGCAACGCATCTACCTGGACTATGCCCTCGCCCATCCGCACCTGTTCGACCAGGCGTTCTCGATGGCGCGCAACGATGCGCGGCGCTTTCCCGAGGATTTCCGCGCTCGCCGCTCGCCCACGCTCAACGTGGTGGCCGACGCGGTTGAGGATGCGATGCGCGACGGCGTGCTGCGCCAGGACGACGTGTGGGATGTGACGATGACGCTGTGGGCCCACACGCACGGGCTGATCGTGCTGTACCGGGCAGGACGATTCAATTTCGACGACGCGGCGTTTCGCGCCTACTACGAGGCCTCGCTGCAGCGGCTGTTGCGCGGGCTGGAAGCCAGCGCCTGACAGATCAGCGATCGTCATCCTCGGGCGGCGACTCCAGGTCCTGGCGCTGGCGTTCCTTGTCGTCGCGCCAACGCTCGTGCTCGGCGAGGCGCTTGTTGTATTCCTGACGCAGGCGCGCGGCTTCGTGCGGATCGTCGGTCGCGGCGCGCAGTCGCTCGGTGCGCACGCGCTCGCGGTCCATCGCTTCGTCGCGGACCTGGATCTCGTTGTCGATGCCGTCGGATTGGACGCGCTGGCGGGCGGTATCGATGTCGCGCCCGACCTTGGATGCATCGCTATCCGATCCACCCTTTTTCCCGGAGCCCCCACTGCGCACAGGTGACTGCGGTTGCGGCAAGGGTTCGATGATCAGCGTCGGCGCATTGACATCGATCGGTGGCGGCGGGGAAACGTCCTGCTGCGCACCCGCCGGCGCAGCCGCCAACGCGAACGCGAACGCACCGCCCACATACCGCAGGACGACCGCCGGGATCGCGGTCATGCGGCGATCCACGTCGTCCTCCGGGCCTGCAGGTTGGTCAGTGGCCCGAGACCGAGACTGCGGGGTCCATCTGCCTCAGCGCCTTGGCCAGATCGACCTGCCCGGTGCTGTCGATGGCGTCCTTGCTGTAGGCGCTGCCCGGCCCGGCCATGCACGGACGCTTCCCGGTCGCGGGGTCGTAGGAACGGATGCGCGAACCGGTGTAGCGAAGGCAGTTGCGATCGGCCTGTCGCTTCTTGGCGTCGCTCTGCGCGATGGCGTCCTGCGCCTGTGCCTGATCGACAGGAGGGGCCTGCACGGCGCCTTCCTGAGCCTGCGCCTGATCGACAACAGGCGCCTGCGCCGCATCGTTCTGCGCAGACGTCGGCGCGGTCTGCGCCATCGCGGCACCACCGCCCAGCAGGCCGGCGAAGCAGACAGCGATCAAGGTCCGGCTACGGATGTTCATGGAGGTCATGGCGTCGTCTCCGGGACACGGCGGGCATGCCGTCATTCCACGATACGCTCAAGCCACTGCGTCGGCATCTGCCGGTCCCGCCGCGTTTACGGCGTCGTCAGTC
>DATDBD010000344.1:0-3436 GCA_036525015.1 Lysobacter sp. | reverse complement strand
CAGTCCTTGTAGTAGAGCTCGACGCCTTCTTTGGTGGTGAAAGTACTCACGGTCTGCCTCCGGGGGGCGGTGGGGGTGGGAGTGGGAGTCGTCTGCGTCGTCTCGGCCGGCGGGGACTGGGCGGTGCAGCCGATCAGGGGCAGGACCACCCCGATGGCCATCACCGCCGTGCCGCCGGCAAGCAGCGCGCGGCGCAGTTCGTCGATCTCGGAATCATTGCGGGGCATGGCGTGGCCTCCACGTTGGGGTCGATCGGATGCGCGGATGAGCCCGCACGGCCCGTAGGGTGGGGACGGCTGCCACGGGTGTCGTGTACCTGCGTGCGCAGCACAGGTGTGGGTCCGCGCCGGCCGACGCCTGACCGCATGGCACTCGCCGCCTCGTCAATAGTGGTTAGGCCGGCCAAACCGCGCAGGTGCGCTCGCCGACCAGGAGCCATGCACGTGAGCGAAGTTGTGCAACCTCCGCATCTCACCGAGAGCACGCGCGCCGAGTTCTTCAGCATGACCAATGTCAGGCTCGCGCCGCGCGCAGGCCCATCAACATGCTGGTCTTCCACAGCGTGAGATGCAGACGCATGACCCGGATCCCATTGAACCGCCGCATCGCCCTCGCTCTGTGGCTGCAATCGGTCGCCTTCGCCGCGTGCGCACAGGACGCCTGCCTGGATCGCGCCGTCGCCGCTATCGACATCAAGGCGGTGTCGGGGCAGATGGTCGTGTCGACGCTTGCGCCCGATGGACGGCGCGACACGCGCGTGTTGGCCGGCCAAGACGCCGGCACCCGGCTCGACGGCAGCGAAGGATTCCGCATCGCCAGCATCACCAAGACCTACGTCGCGGCCACTGCACTGCGACTGGTCGAGGAAGGCAAGCTCGACCTGAAAGCACCGATCACGCGCTACCTGCCTGCGGCGTGGACCGACCTGCTGGCGAAGGACGGCTACAAGCCGCAGCAGATCACCGTGCGACACCTGCTCAGCCACACCTCGGGACTGAACGATCACGCACAGGCGCCGCAGTTCATCGCTACGATCAAGACCGACTCGACCACGCAATGGACCCGTGCCATCGATGTCGAACGGCTGGTGCAATGGACCGACCCGGTCGGAACGCCGGGCGAGAAGTACGCCTACTCCGACACCGGCTATGTATTGCTCGGCGCGATCATCGAGCACGTCTCCGGCCAGGATCTGGCGAAGGCCGTGCGCAAGAATCTGGGGCTGGACCGCCTGGGCCTGCCCGGCACGTACTGGGAGCGCCTGGAGCCTGCGCGGGGACGCGAGCGCGCGCATCAGTTCTTCGAGGGCATCGACACCTACGACTGGGATCCGTCGATGGACCTGTTCGGCGGCGGCGGCCTGGTCGCGACGCCGCAGGACCTGACCGTGTTCTTCGACGCATTGCTCGAAGGCCGCGTGTTCAAGAAAAAGGACACGTTGGCGTTGATGGAGTCACCCGCCGGCCTGCCTGCAGGAAGTCCCTATCGCCTCGGCCTGTTGATGTACGACTTCCATGGCATCCCGGCAGTGGGGCATTCGGGTTTCTGGGGAACGCTGGTGGTGCGCGAACCCGGCAGCGGCTACACCATCGCCGGCGCGGTGACCCACCGCGAGGCGTTCGCACAGCTGAAGGACCTGGTGGATCGGTACGTGCAAACTGTGAGCAAGCCCGGTCCGACCGGAACATCGCCGGCGTGCGCCGGCGATGCGGACGCCAACTCCCCTGGCGCCGGGACCCCGCCTGCGCGGGGATGATGGGGAGCGCCGACGCGATGCGATCGCGCTGTCAGTTCGGCGATTTCGACAGTGGTTCGAGCACGTCGCGGCCTTGCTCCAGCAACAACCACACCAGCAGCTTGGCCGGCTTGTCCTGGCTGGCGTTGCGCGAAACCAGATGCGGGGTGCCGGGCTTTTCGTACCAGGACTGGCCGGCCTTGTACGTTACCGGAGCCTCGCCCTGCAACTGCGAGGTCACCTCGCCTTCTAGCACGTAGGCGAACACCGAGCCGGAATGCACGTGCGGTATCGACACCTGCCCCGGCTTGTAGCTGACCGTGACCATGACGCCGTTGCGCCCGGGCGCATCCGGCAAGCGGATGTTCTGTAGTTGCGAGACTTCTTCCTGGCCCGACTCTTCCCGGCCCGACTCGCCGGGTCCGTGTGCCAGTGCCGCAGTGCTACCCGCCAGCAGCGCGACCAACAGCCAAGCGCTCGATTTCATGATGTTCATTCGCATGTCTCACGCCGCCGGTACGGAACGAAAGCCAATCGCCAGCCGGTTCCAGCTGTTGATCGCGTTGATCGCCAGCGTCAGGTCGACACGCTCCTGCTCGCTGAACTCGCTGCTGAGCAGTTCGTAGTCGGCATCCGGCGCATTGGTGTCGGCGATGCGGGTCAGCGCTTCGGTCCAGGCCAGCGCGGCGCGTTCGCGAGGCGTGAAAAACGGCGTCTCGCGCCAGACCGTGACCGCATACAGGCGACGCTCGCTCTCGCCGCGCTTGCGCGCGTCGCTGCTGTGCATGTCGACGCAGTAGGCGCAGCCGTTGATCTGCGAGGCACGCAGCTTGACCAGGTCGAGCAGGCCGGGATCCAGTCCCAGTTTGTTGACGGCGCCTTCGAGCGCCAGCATCGCCTTGGCGGCGTTGGGGGATGCCTTGTAGAAGTCCAGACGCGGTTGCATGGGTTACCTGTGAGTGTGTGGGGGGTGCACAGACAGGCTAGTGGCCGCCGCGCGGCGCCGGGCGACCAATCGCGGGTGTTTTCGGGAGACCAATCCGGCGCCCGGTCCAGCCTTCCGCCGTTGACATCATTGGAGGCCGGTCCGACGATGCCCGCGCCTCCTGTCGAGCGATGCACCCGAAATGGAACTGCACGTGGTCATCGAGGGCAAGCGCGGCCTGGCGGAGCAGATCTACCGCCAGATCCGCGACGCGATCCGCGCTGGGCGGCTGGCCGCCGGCGAACAGCTGCCGCCCTCGCGCCTGCTGGCAGAACAGCTCGGCGTCTCGCGCAAGACGGTGTCGGAAGCCTACGCGCGCCTCACCTACGACCAGCTGGTCACCGGTCAGGTCGGATCGGGCAGCTTCGTCGCGCCACGCCAGGTGCAGCAGGGCCACGCGCTTCACCGCGAGGCCCTCGCCGGCGCCGCCATCGTCGGACACTGGCATCGCATCGACATGCCATTCACGCACCCGATGCCCGATGCGCGCCTGCGTTACGAGTACATCGGCGGCGCAACGGACCGCGCCTTGTTTCCGCAGGAGCAGTGGCGCAAGTGCTCGCTGCATGCGCTGCGCCGGACCGCCGACCTGCACGGCTTCTACGCCGAGCCAGAGGGATTGCTGGCGCTGCGCGAAGCCATTCGCCGGCACATCGGCTTTTCGCGCGGCGTGACCTGCACGCCGCAGGACATCGTGGTGACCAACGGCGCGCAGC
>DATDBD010000343.1:0-7558 GCA_036525015.1 Lysobacter sp. | reverse complement strand
CTGCACGCCGAACTGATGCGCGATCGAGAAGTCCGCCGCGCCGGTACCGCCGAGCGACGGCGCGGTGAACACGCCGGTCAGCAGCGCGCCGATGATGCCGCCCAGGCCATGCACGCCGAATACGTCGAGCGCGTCGTCGGCGCGCAGCAGGCGCTTGAGGCCGGTCACCCCCCACACGCACAGCGCACCGGCGATGCCGCCGATGGCGATGGCGCCGAGTGGGCCGACCGTGCCGCAGGCCGGCGTGATCGCGACCAGCCCTGCCACCACGCCGGACGCACCGCCGAGCATCGACGGCTTGCCCTTCACCACCGCCTCGACCAGGCTCCACGCCAGCGCCGCCGCCGCGGTCGCCAACAGCGTGTTGAGGAACGCAAGCGCCGCACCGGCGTTGGCTTCGAGGTTGGAACCGGCGTTGAAGCCGAACCAGCCCACCCACAGCAAAGACGCGCCGATCATCGTGAAGGTGACGTTGTGCGGCTTGATCGCCTCGCGCCCGTAGCCGACGCGGCGTCCCACCAGGTAGGCCCCGACCAGTCCGGCGACGCCGGCATTGATGTGTACCACCGTGCCGCCGGCGAAATCGATCGCCCCTTTGGCGAACAACCAGCCGTCCGGCCCGTACCAGACCATGTGCGCGATCGGCAGGTAGGCGAAGGTGAACCACAACACCGAGAACAGCAGCACCGCGCGGAACTTGATGCGCTCGGCGAACGCGCCGACGATCAGCGCGCCGGTGATACCGGCGAACGTCGACTGGAACGCGACGAACACGTACTCCGGCAGCGATACGCCGGCGGTGAATGTGGCCGACAGCGTCTCCTTGGTCACACCGGAGAGGAACAGCTTGTCGAACGTGCCGATGAAGGCGCCACCGCCCCCGAACGCCAGCGTGTAGCCATAGGCCACCCACAGCAACACGATCAGCGAGAACACCGCCAACACCTGCATCAGCACCGACAGCACATTCTTGCTGCGCACCAGGCCGCCGTAGAACAGTGCCAGGCCGGGCACGGTCATCAGCAGCACCAGCAGCGTCGAGGTCAGCATCCAGGCGACGTCGCCTTTGTCGACGACCGGTGCAGCGGTGGCCGCCTCCTGCGCGAACGAATATCCGGGCATTACCAGCGCCATGGTGGCCACCAGTGCCATCAGCGCGCGCGGACGCTTGAACGCCTCGACGATGCGCTGCCGCTCATCGCGGGCGGACGCGTCCGACGCACCGCCGTCATCGCTGCGAAGGCGAGGATCCAGTGTCTCTTCGTTTGTCATGGTCTCGTCTGCCGTTTGTGTCGTGGAGGGTGAAGCGAAGGCGCTGGATCCCCACTCGGCCGAAAGCCGGCCTGTCCTGAGCGTGTCGAAGGACGGGGATGGCGACTGCGCAAACTCGTCTGTGCGAATCGGGTTCATTGCCATTGCCTCCTCACAACGCATCGTCATCGATCTCGCCGGTGCGGATGCGCACCGAGCGCTCCAGCGCCTGCACGAAGATCTTTCCGTCGCCGACCTTGCCGGTGCGCGCCGCGTTCTGCAGCGCCTCCAGCGCGGCGTCGACCAGCGCCTCGGGGACGGCGCATTCGACCTTGAGCTTGGGCAGGAAATCGACGACGTATTCGGCTCCGCGGTAGAGCTCGGTGTGGCCTTTCTGCCGTCCGAAGCCCTTGACCTCGGTAACGGTGATACCGGACACGCCCACTTCGGTCAGTGCTTCGCGCACCTCGTCGAGCTTGAACGGCCGGATGATCGCGGTGATCAGTTTCATCTCGCAGCTCCGTTGGGTTGAAGGGCTAGAACGTCTTGGCGAGCGTGAGCACCACCGTGTCCTCGCCGATGTAGTTGCCGTGCGCATTGGTGTAGAGCGCTTGCTCCGTATCGGTATCGGTATAGGCAAGCGCCACGGCGAAGCCGCCGTCGAAGGACTTGGTCACCCCGAGCTTCCAGTCGATGTATTCGAAGTCCTCGTTGTTCTCGATCCACTGCTTGCCGCCGTGGACGTTGAGCGTCCAGGTCGGTACGAACTCCCAGTACACCGCCGCATCGAGATAGCCGCTGCCGTCCGAATCGGCGTAGCCGAACAGGTCGGTGAGCGCATAGGAGTACTTGGCCGAGACCACACCCGCGCTGATGCCGAAGTAGAGCTCGGCCGTGTCGGCGCTGTTGAAGCCGGACGGATAGTCGCCGGGATACCAGTAATAGAGCGCGCCGACGTCGAATCCGATGCTGTCGCCGAACTTGCCGCGATAGCCGGCGTAGGCATCGAGTTCGAGGCTGCTGGATATCGGCGCTTCCGGCGTGGACAGATCCGACAGCCAGTTGATGTTGCTCCCCCAGGTTCCGACGTAGAAGCCGCTGTCGGCGGCGTACTCCAGCCCGGCTTGGAGCGCCGGCTCCTGGTTGGTCTGCGAAACGCCGCGGAAGATGTAGTCGCTGGTCAGCGCTACGGAACCGGACGCGCCGGCGCGCGCCATGCCCACAGGCGCGAGCGTCAGCAGTACCGCAATGGCAAGGCTTGAAACGACTGCAACGGAATGATGCGTCATGACACTAGGCCCCTCATGTTGGTTAGCCCCTCCCCGGTCATTGGCTTGCGTTGTTCGTGTTGCCTGCCGTTGCAGCCCCCACTGCACCGGCGTTGTTGCAACTGCGTGCGGTTGTCCACGAACTTCCCGTCGCGGGCGCAGTGGCCCGGTGCGCCGTGACGACACGGCACCGTTTTTCATTCGGGAGGTGTTGCGGATCGACGGGCGGGCCGTCGCTGATGCAAGCCCGCAGGGGTGGCCACGGGTGGATGTGATGCGCGCTCGCAGGGACGGCCGCGAGACGGACGTGATGCGCCGCCGGGCATGGCCACGGGGCATTGAGCGGTCCGCGCCCGGAGGGATGGCCACGGGCGGGAGGCAAAGCGCGCCGCGCAGGGAAAGGCCGCGCGGCGGTGCAGCGTTTCAGCTCCTCCCGTTGCCCACGCAGCGGGCAGGAAGAGGTTGGCTTGAGTGCTTTTGCTCCGTGCAGTTACCTGCAGCGCAAAGCGACCCAATCCCCAGCCCTCCCCTTCGCCTGCGGCGAAAGGGAGGGAACAAAGGTCATCAGACCGTGTAGTACATCTGGTATTCGAGCGGGTGCGTGGCCGCACGGAAGCGGGTCACTTCCTGCATCTTCAGCGCGATGTAGCCGTCGATGAAGTCGTCGGTGAACACGCCGCCGGCCTTGAGGAAGTCGCGATCCTTGTCGAGGGCTTCCAGCGCCTGGTCGAGGCTGTGGCACACGGTCGGGATGTTCTTCTCTTCCTCCGGCGGCAGGTCGTACAGGTCCTTGTCGCTCGGTGCGCCCGGATCGATCTGGTTCTTGATGCCGTCCAGGCCGGCCATCATCAGCGCGGCGAAGGTCAGGTAGCCCGACTGGATCGGATCGGGGAAGCGGATCTCGATGCGGCGCGCCTTCGGGTTGGCCACGAACGGAATGCGGCAGCTGGCCGAACGGTTGCGAGCCGAGTAGGCCAGCATCACCGGAGCCTCATAGCCCGGCACCAGGCGCTTGTAGCTGTTGGTGCCCGAGTTGGTGAAGGCGTTGAGCGCACGTGCGTGCTTGAAGATGCCGCCGATGTACCACAGGGCCATCTGCGACAGGCCGCCGTAGCCGTCGCCGGTGAACAGGTTGACGCCGCCCTTGGCCAGCGACTGGTGCACGTGCATGCCGCTGCCGTTGTCGCCGACGATTGGCTTTGGCATGAAGGTCGCGGTCTTGCCGTTGCGGTGGGCGACGTTCTTGATGACGTACTTCATCGTCATCAGTTCGTCGGCCTTCTTCACCAGCGAGTTGAACTTGGTGCCGATCTCGCACTGGCCGGCGTTGGCCACTTCGTGGTGGTGCACTTCCACTTCCATGCCGACCTGTTCCAGCGTCTTGCACATCTCGGCCCGCAGGTCGTGCAGCGAGTCCAGCGGAGCGACCGGGAAGTAGCCGCCTTTCACCATCGGACGGTAACCGGTGTTGCCGCCGTCGTATTCGCGGCCGGAATTCCAGTGCGCTTCTTCCGAGTCGATGTGGAAGAAGGTGTGGCCCATTTCATTGGCGAAACGGACCGAATCGAAGATGAAGAATTCCGGCTCCGGGCCGAAGAAGGCCTGGTCGGCGATGCCGCTGGACTTGAGGAAGGCCTCGGCGCGCTTGGCGACGCCGCGCGGATCGCGCGAATAGGCCTGCATGGTCGCCGGATCGAGGATGTCGCAGGTCAGCACGACGGTCGGATCGGCGGTGAACGGGTCCAGGAACGCGGTGGATGCGTCGGGCAGCAGCACCATGTCGGACTCGTTGATGCCCTTCCAGCCGCTGATCGAGCTGCCGTCGAACATCTTGCCGTCCTCGAACAGGCTCGGCTCGACGATCGACTTGGGGAAGGTCACGTGGTGCTGCACGCCGCGCATGTCGACGAAGCGCAGGTCGACGAACTCGACCTTGTGATCCTTGATGAGCTTTTCTACGTGTTCCAGGGACATGGCGACCGGCCTTGATGGTGAACGATGCCTAATACCAAGCAAGTCGCGTGCCAACTTTTTCGAAATCGTAAGCTATTGATTTTGAATTAATTAGTGACAGCGCCCCATCCGTAGCGAGTCGGCCTGCGCACCAAAAAGGTGCATCGCACAAGGATGGGGCGCTTCCGGATTGCCGTTGGCGTGCGGTCGCCGCTACGTGCGATCGCCGCTACTTGCCGGTGCCGCTGCCCGGCGGGAACGCCGCGAACATCTTGTCCAGGCTCTTGTCGATCTCGGTTTCGGTCTTGTCGGACTTGCTGGAGACCGCGCCGGTGGCCGTGCCCCTCCAGATCGCCTTCTGGGTACGGCTGTCGAACATGTCGACGATCAGCGTTCCTTCCTCGAAGGTATCGACCGTGGTCGTCGCCATGCCACCGCCGAATCCGCCGCGCCAACCCCAGCCGCCCAACGCACCGCCGCTGTAGAACGTGTCGAGCGATTGTTTTTCCTGGGTCGTGACATGCGCCGCGACGGCGACATCGCCCTTGGCGCCGAGCTTCCATCCCTTGGCCTGCAATCTCGAGTCGACCCCATCGACGACGCGTTGCGCCATCAATGGCGAATTGCCTTGGGGCTTCATGGCCCAGTAGTAGGTCTTGTAGGTGCCGAACTGCGCTTGCGGATCGGAGTCGGTGGATACCTTGGGCGTCGCCGCAACGACCACCCCCGATACCAGGATCAATGCCAAAGCCAGTGCTTTCATGTTCGTCTCCACTCTCAAGAGGGATCGATGGACGGCGTGCGCCAGACCGTGCGATCGGAATGTCGCTGCCGTGCATGCAGTTCGCATGGCATCGTTCGCGAGCCTTGCGAGATAGTCGGAGGCTGGGTAAACGGCAGCGCGTTAGCTTCTGGCACGTGGCGTTATCGAGCGATGAAGTGCTGCAACGCCGCATCGGTTTTCGAGGGTGGCGTATAACCATGCACGGCTCCATGCGAGCAGCGCATATCGCACGGTCATTCGCGTCTGAATGCGCGACAGCACGCGCCAATGCGCGGTTTGTGACCGATGCATTGGCCGTCGCTACGGATCACTTTCGTTTTCTACGCGGTTGCACCCGCGGGTGCCCCCAGGAACGAAACCATGAAAGACCTGTGGCCAAAAGAAGCCTTCACACGCGGATTCGAGCATTGGGTGGTATCGGCGGTGCAGGTACTGCTGATGGTGATGATCGTCCTCGGGCTGCTGGACCTGGTGTACCTGCTGTTCCGTGGCGCGCGCTCGGACCTGTTGAACATCCAGACCGAGGGCCAACTGCAAAGGGCGATGCAGCAGGGCTTCGCCGGCATCCTGCTTGTGTTGATCGGCCTGGAATTGCTGGAGACGGTACGCGCCTACCTGAAGTCGCACCGGATACGACTCGAAGTGGTGTTGATCGTCGCGGTCATCGCCTTGGGCCGCCATATCGTCGAACTCGAGCTCGAGGATGTCGACGGGCTCACGCTGGTCGGCATCGCGGCACTGATTGCGGCACTGGTCGGCGGCTACTACCTGGCGCGTCGTTTGCGCGCGGACACGGCCCTGGCGTCAACGACACCCAGTCGCGAGGAGATCAAGCAATGAACACGATCACCAAGCCATTGGCAGTCGGCATGGCCGTATGGGTTGATCGGCGTCACTGACCCGCAGGCTTGCCGAGCAACACGCCGTACGACTGCAGGAATTCCACGATGCCGTGGAATATCAGAGCCACGCCCATCGCCGAGACGAAGAAGCCCACGATGCGGCTTGCTGCGTCGATGCCCTGCGGGCCGATCTTGCTCAGGATGGTTTTTGCGTAGACCAGCGACAGATAGGTGACGAATATCGCCGCGAACACGGCCGCCGACGCCGCCGCGAACGACAGCACTAAATGCCCCGAGCTTTTGATCGTGGAGGTGAGCCCGATCACCGTGGCGATGGCACCCGGGCCGAACATGATCGGCATCGCCAGAGGAATGAACGACACGTGCCGGTCGCCGCTGCCGCCACTGGGGATCATCCCGCCGCTTGGCGAAGGGGAAAACAATTCGAACCCCAGGCGCATCAGGATCACGCCTCCGACGACGCGGACCATGCTCAGGGGGACGTCGAACAGGCGCAGCAGCACGTTCCCGAAGATCAGGAAGAAGAACGTCAACAGGACGACGTTCCAGCAGGCCTTGCGCGCGACACGCTGACGCTCCGCATCGCCCTTTCCTTCCAACAACCCGAGGAACACGGGAACGGCTTCCAGCGGATTGATGATCGCCAGTAGCGTGGTGAACATGCTGACAAACAGCGTGACCGCGGGATCCATTTGTTCACCTTGCAATGCGATGGTTCAGGGTGATGTTCAGTAGAAGGCGCGAAACCGCTTGCCTTTACACCACAATGACGCAGGCCGGCGCCGGAGCAGGTCGCGGTGTGCCCGCGTCAGCGCCAGGCGCTGCCGATCTGGACATAGAACGTTTCGTCCTCCGGGCCCCAGGCATAGTCCAGGCCGACGTACATCCCGAGTTGGCGGGCGAGCAGATAACGCAAGCCGGTGCCCTTCGAGACCCGGCTTGGTGCGTCGCCAAAGTCGCTGCGCCGGCCCCAGGCGCGACCGGCACCCGCGAACCCGATCAGCGCCCAGCGCTGTGTGACGTTCCAGCGCCACTCGGTTTCGACGGTCGCCACGCGCTGCCCCTGGTAACGCAGGGAGCCGATGCCACGCAGGTCGATGTAGGGCAGCCGATAGAACGGGACATCGCCATTGGCCGCGCGCAGGTCGACGCGGCCACCGATGATCAGCCGTTTGTCCGCGACGGGTACGTAGACGTAGGAGTGCGCGCGGTAGCTCTGGAAGTCGTTGTCGCTGCCGATGGCGCCGTCGTAGAAGTTTCCTTCGATCATGCCGAGCCAGCCGCTATTGGGCGTGAACGGGTTGTCGCGACTGTCGTACTCCAGCGACAGGCCGAGCCCGGAACTGCGCTGGGCCAACTCACGGTCGGTGAAGAGGTTGCGATCGGACTGGGAATCGAAAGAGATGTCCAGGTCCGTGTAGGTCCACGCCAGGCCCAGG
>DATDBD010000342.1:0-4435 GCA_036525015.1 Lysobacter sp. | reverse complement strand
TTCTCTGGCCCAGGCCGATGCCGCCGAAGCCGCGGACGCCGCTGCCGTCATGGAGCAGTTCCTCGCTGCGGATGTAGTGGTGATCGGCACGCCGTTTTACAACTTCGGCATCCCGTCGACCCTGAAGGCCTGGATCGACCGTATCGCCGTGGCCGGCAAGACTTTCAGCTATACCGAAAGTGGCCCGCAGGGCCTGGCCGGCGGCAAGAGCCTGATCATCGTCAGCGGTCGCGGCGGCATCTACGGCGATACCAGCCCGGCCGATTTCCAGGAGTCCTACCTGCGCCACGTGTTCGGCTTCCTGGGCATCACCGACATCGAGATCGTCCGTGCCGAAGGCGTCGCGTATTCCGCGCAGCACCGCACCGATGCCCTCGACGCTGCGCGCGCGTCGATCCCGCAGCCGCTTCGCCAGGCGGCCTGAGCCCGCGCGGGCCGGCATCCCCTCCCCTCCGACGCCGGTCGCGCAACGGGCCCGCAATGCGGGCCCGTTTTTTTACGAGTGTGCGGGCCCGCTATACGGGCCCTTTTTTACGAGAGTGCGGGCGCTCAGCCGATGCGTTCGAGTCCGGCCATATAAGGGCGCAGCGCCTCCGGCACCATGATCGAGCCGTCCGCGTTCTGGTAGTTCTCCATCACGGCAATCAGAGCGCGGCCCACCGCGACGCCCGATCCGTTGAGCGTGTGCGCGAGTTCTGGCTTGCCGGTCGCGGGGTTGCGCCAGCGTGCTTGCATGCGACGCGCCTGGAAGGCTTCGCAGTTGGAGCAGGACGAAATCTCGCGATAGGTGTCCTGGCTCGGCAGCCACACTTCCAGGTCGTAGGTCTTGGTCGCGGCGAAGCCCATGTCGCCGGTGCACAACAGCATGCGGCGATACGGTAGGCCCAGCTTCTCCAGCACCACCTCGGCGCAACGCGTCATGCGCTCGTGTTCGGCGTAGCTGTCTTCCGGCGCCGTGATCGAAACCAGTTCGACCTTCTCGAACTGGTGCTGGCGGATCATGCCGCGCGTGTCGCGGCCGTGGCTGCCTGCTTCGGCGCGGAAGCACATCGAATGAGCGGTCATGCGCAGCGGCAGCGCATCGGCCTCGACGATTTCGTCGCGGACGATGTTGGTCAGCGGCACCTCCGAGGTCGGGATCAGGTAGCGTCGGTGCGAGGCCTCGCCGTCGCCGACCGCCGTGGCGAACAGGTCATCCTCAAACTTCGGCAACTGGCCGGTGCCGCGCATGCTGTCGGCGTTGACCAGCAGCGGGACGTTGGTCTCCTGGTAACCGTGCTCGCCCACGTGCAGGTCGAGCATGAACTGCGCCAGCGCACGATGCAGTCGCGCAATCGGGCCGCGCAGTACGGTGAAGCGCGAGCCACTGAGCTTGGCCGCAGTGTCGCCATCGAGCCAGCCGTTGCGTGCGCCAAGTTCGACGTGGTCCTTGACCTGGAAATCGAAGGTGCGCGGCGTACCCCAACGGTGTTGTTCGGCGTTGTGCGCCTCGTCGTCTCCCAGCGGCACCGACTCGTGCGGCACATTGGGCATGGTCAGCGCGACCGCCTCGATCTCGGCGCGAATGGTCTCCAGGCGTGCCTCGCTGGCCTTGAGCTCGTCGCCGAACCCTGCCACTTCCGCCATCAGTGCGCCGACGTCTTCGCCCTTCGCCTTGGCCTGGCCGATCGCCTTGGACCGCGTGTTGCGCAGGTTCTGCAGTTCCTGAGTGCGGATCTGGATCTGCTTGCGCTCGGCTTCCAACGACTCCAGCGCACTCGCGTCCAGTTCGTAACCACGGGTCTGGCGCAGGCGCGCGGCAAGTTCGGCGGGGTTATGACGCAGCAGGTTCGGATCGAGCATGGCGGAGGGCGACGAAGGGGTGATCGAGTTCGCGATTATCGCGTGTAAACGCGCCCACGGGCGACCAATTGCCTAACCGTTAACGCGGATCCACGCAGAATCCGAAGGATCCCGCACCCGGAGCCCGCATGTCGGCCCCTACTCCCGTCCCCACGCGTCCGCCCTTCCACCTCGCCGATTGGCGCCCATCCCGGCGATCGCTGCTGTGGGTGCTGGTGGCTTTCGTGGCAGGGCTGGTGTTGTTCGCGCTGGCCACGTCCGGCGGGCGAAAGGACGAGTTCTATCGGGCGGATATCACCCCACCCACGGCTACGGGCCCGGGTTATGCGCCATTGCCGACTCCCCTGCCGGCTGCGCGGGACACCGCCAGCGGGTTGGGCAAGGCGCCCCCTGCAGAGAAACCTTCCGCCGAGAAACCGCGCCTCGTCGAAACGACTCCGCCGCCGATCCCGCCCCAGGTCGCGACAGCCCCCAAGCCGGCGCCCGCGTCCACGCCCAGCAGCGACGCCAAGCCAATCCCCGGACAATCTCCGGCCCCTCGTTATCCATCGCAGGCCTTGCGTCGTGGCGAAAGTGGCACCGTCACGCTGCGCGTCGAAATTGGCGCCGACGGCGTGCCGAACGAGGTAGGCGTCGTCAACAGCAGCGGCTCGCGCCAACTCGACCGCGCCGCCATGGACGCCGTGCGCCGCTGGCGCTTCACCCCGGCAACGCATCAGGGCGAAGCCGTTGCCGGCACGGTGGTAGTGCCGATTACGTTCGATGCGCGTCGCTGATACGCGCTTATTGCGCGGCTGAATTACGGCGGCGGATCAGCCCGTAGGCGAAGCAGCAACCGAACAGGATCTCCAGCGGAGCCCGCGAGTATTCGAATCGCCAGAGCAGCGAATCGAAGGCATTGGCCACCAGCACGATGCCGAAGCAGCCGGCGAACACACAAAGCGTGGCCGTGGTGATAACGCCACCGCGCCATGCCAGCACCAGTTCGCGCATCAACAGCACGAACACCAGGCCGAGCAGCCCGGCACCCACCAGGCCGATGCCGACGAGGGCGTCCAGGTAGGCGTTGTGCAGATGGACATGGCGTACGCCGCCTGTATCGAGATTGGCATCCGCGATCAGCTCGTGTGTGCTTCTCATGCCCCAGCCAAGCCATGGGCGTTCGCGCCATTTCGCGACACCCAGCTCGTACAGTTGCAAACGGATGTTGACCGCTTTGACGGCGACCTCCTCTTGCAGCGCGCGCGCCGCCGACGCCTCCGACGCGGGAGCCTTCGATCCGGCGGAAATGGCAGGCTCGGCTCGCTGCGTTGCGCCGGCGCGGCGGCTCGAGCCCACGGCGACGGTGCCGGCCGCGCCGGTGACATCAGTCGCCGTTTCCGCCCCCGCGATCTGGGCTTCATCACTTGCCGTTTGAGGCTCCAACAACCTCTCGGCGCTGGACAAGCGAACTGAAACGATATCTCGCGCGGCAAGGAGCACGATCGCCGAAAGGACGGCGATGATCACTATCGGCAAGACCCTTGTCGCCCGTCCACTACCCGAACGCATCCACCACAGACCGATCATCACGGCCGGCAGCGTGACCGCAAACGCCAGCCACGCGCCGCGCGACTGCGAAAACAACAGCGCGCAAAAGCAACCGACATAGGCCGTCAGGCCGATCACGATGAGCGTTGCTTTGCGTTTTCCGCCACCGCCCCTGTACCACGATGCGATCAGCAGGCAGACGGCCAGCCAGCCAGCCACGGCTGCGAGCTGTCCGGCGAGGTTCTCGGGAATGCCGAAACGCGGCCTCAGTTGCCCATTGAATACAGCGGCAAGGTCGGACCAGGGCATGAAGATCAGCACACCCGAAAGCAAGCCCAGCACCATCAACGCGAACAGGTAGGGAATCGCACGGGGAACCAGGGACAGCCACCAACCGAGCAGGCAGCTGAAGACACCCAGGCGAACCAGTTTGCTGGCCGTGGTGAGCTGTTCGGGGAAACCCCACGAAGTCGAGACTGGCGCCACCCACGTCACGTACCCGGCCTGTAGCACGAGGAACCCGGTGAACAACAACACGGCGCGCGATACCGGCTGCGCGGCCAGCTCGCGCCAGGGCTTGACGCCGACCAGGAGCAGGACGACCAACAGCAGGAAGGATCCGTACTCGGCCCGGTATTGCCAGCCGAAATGGGTCATCGAGAAGAAGGCCTGGAACGCCATGGCCGCGATCGCGATCTGCAGGGCCCCGCGCGGAATTTCGGCAGCCGCGTCGGCCAGTTCCGACAACCGGCCGGCACTACGGCTCGTGTGCTCCGTCTGGGGATAGCCTGGCGCGTAATCGTTCACGACAGTGCTCGACGACGCCGGCACTTCATCGCCGGCCATCGCAACCTTCCTGTTGGTCATTGCGGAGCATGACTTCCTATCACATCCATCCTGTACGGCCGCGTAGGCGGCATCCCTGCCCACGAGAGGCTCAGGGGTTTCTCGAGTTGCGCACTCTACTCTATCCGGCGTCTGGGGACCGAGAACTGGCAACGGTCGCGGAATCGGCATCCAACTGCATCCCGACCTGTCGCGACAAGGCATCGAACCCGGGAAA
>DATDBD010000341.1:0-4394 GCA_036525015.1 Lysobacter sp. | reverse complement strand
CAGCGCGGCCTTGTCGAAGTCGAAGTTCACGCCCTTCAGGTCGATCGACACCGGCACCGGGCAACCGTCCGGACCGATCGTCTGGCCGGCCTGCGAACCCGGGCACTTGTCGTCGCAGTTGTTGACGCCGTCGCCGTCGTCATCCATGTCGGCGCAGCTCGGAGCGGCCGGAGCCGGCGGAGCCGCGACGACCGGCGGACCCAGCGGGATGATCACGCCGACCGAGGCCAGGATGTCGCCGAACCAGCTTTCGTCCGGAGCGGCGACACTCTTGTCGTCGAAGTCGGCACGGTAGGCGATTTCGGCGCGGAGGCCGACGCGCTTGCCATACAGCCCCGACTGCACGCCCAGGCCGCCCTTGGCGGTCCAGGTGTCGTCTTTGCGAACACCCGGCGAGTCCGGGTTCGGGAAGGCGTCGAACTCCTCTTCCGAGCGCTGCCAGCCCAGGCCCATCAGGATGTAGGGCGCCCAATCGCGACCCTCAGACGTGAAGAAGTAACGCCCATCCAGCGAGGCCCCGTACTGGCTCCAGTTGAGGTCCTGGTTGTCGTCGTTATTCGGGTTCTGGTAATTGAGTTCGCCGTCGATCGACCAATTCTGGTTGAGGAACTTGCCGACACCGAGGCCCACGAACGGGGTGTCGCGGGTGTTGCGATCGTTGTCCTGGACATTGAAGCCGGCCGAACCGGTCAGGTACCAACGGTCGTCGAATTCCTGGGCGGCGGCCACCTGGGCGATGCTCAGGCCACCCAGCAGGGCGGCGCAGAGGAGTTTCTTATTCATGTTGTGCTCCTTCATCAGTGAAAACCGAAAACCGCGTCAGCGAGCTTTCGTACTCCTATGGGGACAGTCGCCGTTTGACGCCATCGGCGCGCAGAGTAAATTTGCTTATGTGAAAGTCATGTTAACGGCCACATAACAATCACATTAGTTCCCGGAGTATCGCCGCCCCGTCAAACAGCATTCATCCCCTGAGCAAGGATAGAAACTGCGTGATCGGCAGGGTCTCGAGCCGGGAAGGCTGTGCGGCCAGGGCTAGCAGCTGATCGGCCTGTGCCGCAGGCAGAGCACCACTCATCGCCGATTCGAACTTGGCCATCAATGCGGGAATCGCTTCGCCTCGTCGTCTGCGGTGGCCGATCGGATAATCGATCGAAATCCGTTCGGTCGAACTTCCGTCCTTGAAGAACACCTGGACGGAATTGCCGATATAGCGTTTTCCCGGATCGAAATAATCCCGCGTGAACTGTGCGTTCTCGACTACCGACATGCGCTCGCGCAGCGCATCGATGCGCGGGTCGGCGGCGACGGCATCGCTGTAATCCTCAGCGGTCAGACGGCCGAAGATCAGTGGTACCGCGACCATGTACTGCAGGCAGTGATCGCGATCGGCGTAATTGGCCAGCGGTCCGGTTTTGTCGATGATGCGGCGCCCTGCCTCCTGGGTTTCCAGGACGATCCTGTCGATGGCGTCCACACCGCCTTCGTCGATCCTGGCACTCACCTGCGGGTGCAGTTTCATCGCGCACTCCACCGCGGTCTGGGCGTGGAACTCCGCGGGGTAACTGATCTTGAACAATATGTTTTCCATCACGTAACTGCCGAACGGACGCTCGAACTCGAATGGCTTGCCCTGGAAGGCGACGTCGTAGAAACCCCAGGTCGGCACGCTCAACGCGCTCGGGTAGCCGACCACGCCCTTGATGGCATTCAATGCATGGATGACGGCGCGGCGACAGGCGTCGCCCGCGGCCCAGCTTTTGCGCGGGCCGGTATTCGGAGCGTGGCGGTAGGTACGCAGGACGCCGTTGTCGATCCAGCTGTGCGAGACGGCGGTAACGATGGCGTCCCGGTTGCCGCCGAGCATGCCGGTGGCGACGGCGGTCGAAGCCAGGCGAACCAGGATCACGTGGTCCAGGCCAACGCGGTTGAAGGAGTTCTTGAGCGCGTAGCAGCCCTGGATCTCGTGGGCCTTGATGGCGTGACCCAGGACGTCCCGCACGGTCATGGCCCGGCCGCCCTCGGCTTCGACTTTGCGGCCCAGGTAATCGGCCACGGCAAGGATCGCGCCCAGGTTGTCCGACGGGTGCCCCCATTCGGCCGCCAGCCAGGTGTCGTTGAAGTCCAGCCATCGCACCTGTACGCCGATGTTGTAGGCGGCCTGGGCCGGGTCGAGTTCGTAGGCGGTGAACGGCACGCGCGCGCCACCCTTCATCTGTGCGCCCGGCACCAGCGGTCCGAGATGGCGGACGCATTCGGCGTGATCCATGGCCAGCGCCGAGCAGGCCAGCGAATCGAGCAGCATGTAGCGCGCGGTGTCGTAGGCCTCCTTCGAGTCGATCCGGTAATCGGCGACGTAGTCGGCGATCTCGACCATCGGCGGATCTGGGTCGGGGCGAACGGTCGAGCGGATGTCGAACTGGCTCATGGACGCGTACCCGCGGCGAGTCGGAGGCGGCCATTCTTGCCGGAGCCGTGTAGCCGGCGCCGTGAATCGCAACCGGGACCATTACCGGCACCTGCAGAACGCACCGGCATACGGCACGCGCTTGGAAAAGCGGCGTTGCAGGATCACCCTTGCCGTCATGGACATCCCGACCCGCCTGCCCACGCTGTTCCTGTCCCACGGCTCGCCGATGCTGGCGATCGAGGACTCGGCCGCCGGACGTTTTCTCGACCGCCTCGGCGAGCAACTGCCGTGGCCGAAGGCCGTCGTAGTGGCGTCGGCGCATTTCATGACCGGGCAGCCCATGCTCGGCGGCCATGCACAGCCGCACACGGTGCACGACTTCGGCGGATTCCCCGAGCCGCTTTATCAGATCCAGTACCCCGCTCCCGGCGACCCCGACCTGGCCGAACGCATCGCGCAACGCCTGGCCGAAGCCGGGTTGTCGCCGCGCGTACGCGACAACCACGGTCTCGATCACGGGGTGTGGGTCCCGCTGCGGCGCATGTATCCCCAGGCCGATATTCCGGTGGTGCCGCTGTCGGTGATGCCTCACGGCTCCGCAGCCCAGCACTACGCTCTCGGCCAGGCGCTTGCACCGCTGCGCGATGAGGGCGTGCTGGTGATCGGCTCAGGCGGATTCGTGCACAACCTGGGCGATCTGCAATGGCAGGACAAGGACGCGCCGCTGCCGTCGTGGGCGCAGGAGTTCGGCGACTGGATGCACACGATGTTGTCGGCGCACGACTGGCCGGCCTTGATGGATTGGCAGCAGCGCGCGCCTCATGCGCGCCACGCGCATCCGACGGTGGAACACCTGATGCCACTGTTCGTGGCACTGGGTGCCGCCGGCGAGACGCCGAATGTGCGCACGATCCATCGCTCGCACGAATTTGGATCGCTGGCGCTGGATGCGTTTGCGTTCGATTGAACGCCCTTCAGCAGGTCAACCGTTCTCCCACGGCGGATTCTCGCCAAACTGCTGCGCCATGAAATCGACGAATGCCCGCACCCGCGGCGGCACCAGCCGGCGTTGCGGCATGACCGCGTAGATGCCGGTGTCGGCAAACGGATAGTCCGGCAGCACCTGCAGCAGGCGGCCACTGCGCAGGTCGTCGACGACGTGCCAGGACGAGTGCAGGGCGATGCCGAGCCCGGCGACGCAGGCGTCGCGGATCACTTCGCCGTAGTTGCTCTCGATGCGACCTTGCACGCGCACTGCGACTTCGCCGCCGGCGCCATCGCTCATGCGCCAGACATCCTGACGACCTTCGCTGCCGACCAGCAGCACGCATTCGTGCTCGGACAACGCCTGCGGCGTACGCGGCATGCCGTGGCGCCGCAGGTAGTCAGGGGCAGCGCACAGCACGCGGCGGTTGGGTGCCAGCCGGCGCGCGACGAGGTTGGAATCGGCCATCGCACCGATGCGGATAGCCAGGTCGAAGCCAGCACTGACCAGATCGAGCTTCAGGTCGGTGAGATTGAGGCTGAGCTTGATGCGTGGATGCAACGCCAGGAACTGCGGCAGCAGCGGCGATATATAGAGGCGGCCGAACGACGCAGACGTGGTCACCCGCAGCGTGCCTGCTGCCTCGGTGCCGCTCTGGCGCAGACCCGAGGTCAGCGCCTCCAGGTCCTCGATCAGCACTCGCCCCTGCTCGGCCAGCACCGCGCCTTCCGGTGTCGCGTGCAGGCGACGCGTAGTCCGGTGCAGCAGGCGCACGCCCAGGTCGCGCTCGAGCCGCTTCAGTCGCTGGCTGGCGACCGCGACCGACAGGTCGAGGCTGCGCGCCGCCGCGCTGATCGAGCCCAGGTCCAGCACCCGCAGGAACAGGCCGATATCGTCGATCCGGTCCAGATCCGCTCCGATTCTCAAATATTCATTGAAACTGCTTCGCCATCCTGACGGTTTCCGCTGAATATGCAACGTCCTAGGCTGCGCGCTCCC
>DATDBD010000340.1:0-4548 GCA_036525015.1 Lysobacter sp. | reverse complement strand
AGCAAGGGGTTGCGTAGGACCGCATTGTGCGTCGCATTGGGCGTGTGCCTGACGTCGGCGCTGTCGTTGCAAGGCGCGCATGCGGCCAATACGGACGGTTCGCTGGTGGGCCGCACCACGCCGAACGCCGAAGTAACTGTGCGCAACCCGGCCACGGGCTTCACGCGCACCGTGCGCGCGGACGAGCAGGGCAACTACCGCTTCCCGTTCCTTCCGGTGGGCCATTACAACCTGGAGGCCAGCGTCGACGGCGCTGCCGTCGGCAACGCGACCGAGGTGGACATCTCACTGGGCAACGCTACCAACGCCAATATCGGTGGCGACGCCACGAACCTGGCGGCGGTGCAGGTCGTGGGCTCCCGCGTGATCTCGCCGGTGGACGTGACCTCGACCGAATCGGCGACCAACGTCACGCGCGAGGAGGTGAATCGCCTACCGGTGCAGCGCGACATCCTCGACGTTGCGACGCTGGCGCCCGGCGTGAACCGAGGCGAGTTCGGCGGCATCTCCTTCGGCGGTTCGTCGGTGGCCGAAAACACCGTCTATATCAACGGCCTGAACGTTACCGACTTTTACAACCGCGTCGGCTTCTCCTCGCTGCCCTTCTCGTTCCTGGAAGAGTTCCAGATCAAGACCGGTGGCTACTCGGTGGAGTACGGACGCAGCACCGGCGGCGTGATCAATGCCGTCACCCGTCGCGGCACCAATGAGTTCCATGCCGGTGCGGACATCGTCATCGACGGGTTGTGGCAAGCCGATGGCGAGGACCATCCGGAGACGCCGCTCTACCGTAGCTGGGACGATTCGGATCAGAACAACTACTCTGTCTGGGGCTCCGGTGCACTGATCAAGGACCGCTTGTTCTTCTACGGCATCTACGAGAAGCGCGACCTGGATTCGCAGAACACCGACGACGGCGCCGACAACCTCTTCAAAAACCACGGCGACAACGATTTCTGGGGCGCCAAAGTCGATTGGCAGATCAACGACTCGAACCTGCTGGAACTGTTCGGGTTCTCCGACAAGAACGACACTACCAGCGACAACTACGAGTTCGACGTCGCTACCGGAACCCGCGGCGATTTCGTCAACCGCGTCGTCAACAAGAACGGCGGCGACAACTGGGCACTCACCTACACCAGCTACCTCACCGACAAGCTGTCGATGAAGGCGATGTACGGCGAGAACGAGCGCACAGCCTCCGCCAACGGCGCCAACGACGATCGCTGCAGCCTGATCCAGGACCGACGTGTGAGCGCATCGTTCATCGGTTGCGCCAGCAATACCGCCGTGATCGACCGCAACGATACCCGCGAGGCCGCGCGTCTGGACTTCGAGTGGAATTTGGGCGCTCACTTGCTGCGCTTCGGTGCCGACCACGAGAACAACACTTCGAAATACGACAGCCGCTACCCGGGCGATGGCCTGCGATACGAGATCAGCAACGCCGGCGCACGCGTCAACGGCGTCGCAGTCCCGGCCGGCACGGTGTACGTGCGAACCCGCGAGGTTGCCAACCAGGGCACGTTTGAAACGCAGAACGAAGCTTACTACCTCGAAGACAACTGGAACGTCACGACGAACCTGCTGCTGAACCTCGGGGTGCGCGTGGAAAGCTTCGACAACAAGGACGCGGCCGGCAACAGCTACATCAAGCTCAACGACATGGTCGCCCCGCGTCTCGGCTTCTCCTGGGACTTCAACGGCGACGGGCGCGCCAAGATCTTCGGCAACGCCGGCCGCTACTACCTGCCGGTGGCCAACGTCATCAACATCAAGCAGGCCGGCCCGTTCCTGGATGCGCGCCGTTTCTACTTCTTCGACGGCACCTTCGCCCCGGGCGACAACCCCATCCCGGTTCTGGGGGCGGAGATTGGAACGGTCGACGATACGCAGGGCGATGGCACCGTCGGCGACTTCCGCGGCGAAGTCGACAAGGACATGGACCCGGTTTATCAGGACGAGTACATCCTGGGCTTCCAGCAGATGCTGGGCGAGAAGTGGTCCTGGGGCGTCAGTGGCATCTATCGCAAGATGCACAACGCCATCGACGACATGGAAGTGTTCAACACCTGCGGCGACAGCGTGTTTGTCATGGGCAACCCCGGCAAAGACCTGACCTATCTCACCGACACGGATTGCAATGGCAACGAGGGCTTCGTCACCATAGACACGTCCCAGACTGGCTGGGAGCTGCGCGACGGCAGCACCATCGGCTGGGTGCATCCCAAGCGCACCTACCGTGCCCTTGAGTTCCAGCTCGACCGTGCCTGGGACGACAAGTGGGCGTTCAACGCCACCTACGTCTGGTCGATGAGCAAGGGCAACTATGAGGGTCCGGTTAACTCGGACACCGACTTCTCCGACTCCGGGCGTACCGAGGCGTTCGACAATCCGTTCGTGGAGATTGGCGGATACGGCTACCTGCCCAACGACCATCGCCACCAGATCAAGCTGCGCGGTAACTATGCGATCAGCGACAACTGGACGGTGGGGGCCACACTCGATGCCCGTTCCGGGCGTCCGATGAGCGAGTACGGCGCAGGCAATCCGTTCGATGACAACGAGTTCCTGACCCACTACCTCTGCGACGGCGACGCGGACCTGTGCTACGAGCCGGAAGGCGAGGGCCAGTGGCGTCTCTCCCGGCGCGGCGCGTACGACCGCTTGCCGTGGACGTTCGACGTAGGCGCCAGCGTGGCCTACAGCGTCACGCTGGGGGCGGTGAAGCTCAACGCGAAGTTCGCCGTCTACAACCTGTTCGACGAGCAACGTGTCATCGAGCGCAACGAGACCCGTCAGGAGGAAGAGGGGGTGGGTCTGAACAATCCGTTCTTTGGTACCGGCACGGCGTATCAGGCGCCGCGCAATGCCCAGCTCATCCTGTCGTTGAATTACTGATCCCCCCTCGGGCGGCCCGTGCGAGCGGGCCGCCCTTTTTTTTTTGGCAGGGCGTGCCATCCAATGGTGATCATGGAACCCAGGCACCGGTTCGACGGTGTCGATCTGCACGAATTGGCGTCACAGGTTCCAACGCCGTTCTACGCGTACTCCGCCTCGGCGATCAGGCAACGCGTCGGCGAACTCCAGGCCGCGTTGTCCGGCACCGATGCGCGCATCTGTTTTGCCGTCAAGGCCAACGGAAATCTCGCGGTGTTGCGGCTCATGGCGGGCCTGGGTGTTGGCGCCGACATCGTCTCCGCCGGCGAGATGCATCGGGCGCTGCGCGCGGGCATCGCCCCCGGGCACATTGTCTTCTCCGGCGTCGGCAAGAGCGCCAGCGAGATCCATGAAGCGCTGAAAGCCGGTGTCTGGCGCTTCAACATCGAGTCTGAAGACGAGCTACACACGCTGCAATGCGAGGCCGACCGCCTCGGTGCGATCGCGCGCGCCTCGGTCAGGATCAACCCGAACGTCAACGCCGGCACGCACGCGAAGATCTCCACCGGCAAGTCGGAGAGCAAGTTCGGGGTCAATGTCGATGAGGCGCGCTCCTGGTTCTTGCGCGCATCGTCGTTCCCGTCGGTTCGGCTCGACGGACTGCATGTCCACATCGGCTCGCAGATTCTGCACCTGGCTCCCTTTCGCCAGGCGATGCGGCAGGTTGCCGAGTTCGCCGGCGAGTTGGTCGCTTCGGGCCACCGGATCAATGTCATCGATGTCGGCGGCGGCCTGGGCGTGCGCTATCGGCACGGTCATGATCAGCCGTTACCGGTCGACGAATACGCCGCGATGCTGCGGGCGGTGTTCGCCGAGTTCGACGGAACCCTGGTCCTGGAGCCGGGGCGCTACCTGGTGGCCGAGGCCGGCGTGTTGATTACCCGCGTCATCCGCATCAAGCAGGGACCCACCCGCGAGTTCCTGGTGGTCGACGCGGCGATGAACGATCTCCAGCGTCCGGCGATGTACGACGCCTGGCACGAGATCGTGCCATTGCATGAGCACGGTGGCGGAGACACACGATACGACGTGGTCGGCCCGGTCTGCGAAACCGGGGATACCTTCGCCGTGCAGCGATCCATGCCGCGATGCCTGGCAGGTGACCTGTTGTTGATCGCCAACGCCGGCGCGTATGGTGCCTCGATGTCCTCCAATTACAACTCGCGCCCGTTGACCGCCGAAGTCATGCTCGACCGCGGCCGCCATGCCGTGGTGCGGCGACGGCAGAGCTTCGGTGAGATGATCGCCGGAGAATCGCTGGCAGCGGAGTGGCAGACAGCATGAAGCGCTTGCGATGGCTTCCCTTTGTGCTGTACGTGCTGGTCCTCGCACCTGCGCTGGTGGCGCGTCCAGCGCAAACCGGGAGCGCACGGCCCGCCATCGACGCCGCATTCGACGATGTCGTTGCCCGATACCACCTGCCAGGGCTCGCGGTGGGCGTGGTCGAAGACGGCAAGATCACCTACCTGCGCACGACCGGCGAGCGCATCGCCGGCAGCGGACAGCCGATCGACGCCGACACGCTGTTCAAGGTCGCCTCCAACACCAAGTCCATGACCACGGCGTTGTTGGCGCGGCTTGTCGATCAAGGCAAGCTGCGCTGGGACG
>DATDBD010000339.1:0-5253 GCA_036525015.1 Lysobacter sp. | reverse complement strand
GGCCGCGGCCACGTTGTCGAGCACGTCCTGCAGGGTGATGACCTCGTCCGGGTCCGGACCGGCGCCGGCCGCCCAGTTGGCGACGATGCCCAGGCAGGCGTAGTCCAGCCCCATCTCGCGCGCCAGGCCGGCCTCGGGCATTCCGGTCATGCCGACCAGGTCGCAGCCGTCGCGACGCAGGCGGGCGATCTCGGCGCGTGTCTCCAGACGCGGCCCCTGAGTGGCGCCGTAGCAGCCACCGTCGACCAGGTCGACACCGGCACGGCATGCGGCGGCCACCACGGCCTCGCGCAGCGCGCGGGTGTAGGGTTCGCCGAAGTCGACATGCAGCACCTCGGTGCCCGGTTCCTCGCAGATCGTGGAGATGCGACCCCAGGTGTAGTCGATCAGCTGGTCCGGACAAGCCAGCACGCGCGGGCCGAAGCGTTCGGTGATGCCACCGACGGTGTTGAGGGCGAGCACGCGCCGCGCGCCCAGCGCCTGCAACGCGTCCAGGTTGGCGCGGTAGTTGATCTTGTGCGGCGGCAGCGAATGCCCCTCGCCGTGGCGGGCAAGGAAGGCAACGCGACGCCCCGTCAGCGTACCGATGCGGATCGGTCCGGAAGCCGCGCCGTACCGGGTGACGGGCTGGTGGGTTTCCACATCCTGCAGATCGGCCAGCTTGTACAGGCCGGTGCCGCCGATGACGGCCAGCTCGATGTCGCGGTCGCTCATCGGTCAGTCCTTGAGCGCGTAGATGGCGGGCAGGTTGCGGCCCTGCTCGTGGTAGTCCATGCCGTAGCCGAAGACATAGCGGTCGGGCACTTCGACGCCGACGTAGTCCGCCACCAGCCCAGGCACGCAGCGGTCGTGCAGCTTCACCGCCAGTGCGGCGATGCGCACGTCGCCGGCGCCCTGCTCCAGGCACCAGGCGCGGATCGCGGCCAGGGTATGACCTTCGTCGAGGATGTCGTCGGCCAGCAGCACACGACGGCCCTGCAGGCTGGTCGCCGGTCGATGCTTCCACACCAGCTCGCCGCCGGACGTGGCGCCGCGGTAGCGGGTGGCGTGCAGGTAATCGAACTCCAGGTCCAAGCCCAGCGCGCCGACTTCCATCGCCAGGCGGCCTGCGAAGGGCAAGCCGCCGTGCATGACGGTCAGGAACACCGGCACTTCGCCGGCGTAGTCGTGCCGGATCAACGGCGCCATGTGCGCGATCGCCTGCTCCAGCGTGTCGCGGTCGAACAGAACATCGGAGTTGGCCAGCGCTTCGGCCAGGTCGTGCGCGTTCGAGGTGGGCGCGGTCATCAGGCCAGGCCCTCCAGGCGGCCGCGCGTGGCGCCATAGCGTGCATCGGCGAGCAGGCCGTCCCAACCCATCGCGCCGCGACCGATAAGGCCGGTCAGCGCCATGGTGTTGAGCTTGCGACCCTCGACGGCCTTGAGCGATTCCTCGGCCAGTTCGGGATGGCAGACCAGCACCACGTCGCAGCCGGCATCCAGGTGCGCGTCGATACGCTGCTTGATGCCGCCGACCGAGAACGCAGCCTTCATCCCGATGTCGTCGCTGAAGACCACGCCACGGAAACCGAGCCCTCCGGAAGCACGGTCCTTGCGCAGGATGTCTTCGATCCAGTAGCTCGAATACCCGGCCGGTTCCGGCGCGACAGCCGGATATTTCACGTGCGCCATCATCACCGCATCGGCCTTGGCCTCGATGCCGGCGACGAACGGGATCAGGTCGGTGGCGCGCATCTGCTCGAGCGTGCGCGGATCGACGGCGTCGTCGAAATGAGTGTCGGCCAGCACCGAGCCGTGCCCCGGGAAATGCTTGAGCGTGGCCGCCATGCCGGCGCCGTGCATGCCGCGCACGTAGGCGCGGGTGAACTCGGCGACGATGGTCGGATCGTCGGAGAAGGCGCGGTTGCCGATGGCGAGGTTGCCGCGACCCAGGTCCACGACCGGCGCGAAACTCAGGTCCACGCCACTGGCCTGCACTTCGTTGGCCATCAGCCAGGCGTGCTCTTCGGCCAGCTTCAATGCGGCCTGGCGATCGCTTGCGTACAGCTTGCCGAAGCCTTCGAGCGCCGGAAGCGCGCTGTAACCCTCACGAAAGCGCTGCACGCGGCCGCCTTCCTGGTCGACGCAGATCAGCTGCGGACGCGGCGCGGCGGCGCGGATCGCCGCCGACAGCTCGGCGACCTGGGCCTTGGAGGCGAAGTTGCGGGTGAACAGGATCACGCCGGCGCAAGCGTCGTGCTGCAGCCAGTCGCGCTCCTGCGCGGTGAGTTCGGTACCGGCGACGCCGATCACGAGCATGCGGAAACTCCAGACGGGGGTGGCGGCGCCCAGGGCGCGGCCCCGCATTGTCTCGCAGTTGGGGGCACGGACATAACCCGCACGATGCGGCTGTTCAGATCGCCTGCGCGGCGCTCAAAGGGCGCAGCCTTCCGGACCGCAGCCGGCGCCCGTATCGCCCGCCGGCGCGGCCGCCATTCCGAGCCGGGTGAAGGCCTCGCGGAACACGTCGGGCGTCTGCGCGCCCTGCACGGCCAATTGACCATCGAGCAGGAAAGTCGGCACCGCCCGGATGCCCAACGCCTGCGCCTGCCCCAGTTGCGCCCTGACCTCGGCAATGCCTTCGCCGGAGTCGAGCATCGCCCGCACCCGCGCTTCGGGCAGGCCGCCGGCGGCACCCGCATCGACCAGCGTCCGTGTATCGGCCAGGTTGCGGCCTTGTTCGAAATGCGCGCGGAACAGCGCCTCGCCGACCGCGTCGGCGTCGCCCTCGCGTCCGGCCAGCCAGATCAGGCGATGCGCCTTGAGCGTGTTGACGCGGACCTGGCCGCGATCGAAGTCGAACGGCAGGCCTTCGCCTCGACCGGTGGCCTGGGTCTGCGCGAGGATCTGCTCGGTGCGCTCGCGGCCGCCGAATTTGCGCTCGTAGGCTTCACGCAGCGGCACCGGTGTCTCGTCCGAATCGGGATCGAGCTGGAACGCGTGCCAGCGGATATCGACGTCCCGGCCTTTCTCGCCCAGTTGCTCCAGCGCCTGCTGCAAGCGGTGCTTGCCGATCCAGCACCAAGGACAGACCACGTCGGACCAGACATCGATGCGCAGGGGTTTGCTGTTCATGGCCCCGAGATGGGGGTGTCAATGCGCCGATGCAACCTCGCCGGCCTTTTCCGCCTCGCTCCATTGCGAATACGGACGCGTGGCGAGGGCGAGGTTGTAATAGCGCGCGGCGTCGGTGACCTCGGCGCCGATCCAGTCGGGCTTGGCGAAGGCCGCATCGGCCGAGGCAAGCTCGATCTCCGCGACGACCAGCCCCGCGTTCTCGCCGAGGAATTCGTCGACCTCCCACAGGTGGCCTTCGAACTCGACGTAGTGCCGGCGCTTGTCGACCAGCCCGCCGACGCATAGCGCCAGCAGGCCACGCGCATCCTCGACCGGGATCGGGTAATCGAACTCCTGACGGGTGTGGCCGAGTTCGCGCGACTTGAGGTTGAGGTAGGCCTCGTCACCGGCGATGCGCACGCGCACCGAGGCCTTCATCGCGCCGCTGTCCATGGCCGCCATGTCGTTGATGTACCCCTGCGCCATCGGCACGACCTCGCGCGCGGCCGCGCGCCAGCCGTCGCCGGTGACCAGGAACTTGCGTTCGATTTCGATGCCCATGGGTTTTCGCCTTCTTCCATCGTCGTTCCCGCAAAGGCGGGAACCCGGTGTCTTTTCCTGTTCGCGCGTCCTGTTCGGCGCGATACGCGCAGCCAAGCTGGATCCCCACCTTTGCGGGGATGACGAGAGCGCTACTGCTCGAACATCGCGATCGATTCCACGTGCGCGGTGTGCGGGAACATGTCCATCACGCCCGCCGCGCGCAGTTTCCAGCCGCGCTCGTTGACCAGGTAGCCGGCGTCGCGCGCCAGCGAGGCCGGATGGCAGCTGACGTAGACGATGCGCCCGAACTGTTTCAGCGGAAGCTGCGCCAGCACCACGTCCGCGCCTGAACGCGGCGGATCGAGCAGCAGCTTGTCGAAGCCCTGCTTCATCCACGACTCGCCGCGGAGGTCCTTGGCCAGGTCGGCGGCATGGAAGTCGGCGTTGGCGATGCCGTTGTGCGCGGCGTTCTCGCGCGCGCGGCGCACCAGGCCCGCCTCGCCTTCCACGCCGACCACTTCGCGCACCTGGCGCGCCAGCGGCAGGGTGAAGTTGCCCAGGCCGGCGAAGAGGTCGAGCACGCGGTCTCCCGGTTGCGGCTGCAGCAGGTCGATCGCATGCTGGATCATCTTGCCGTTGAGGCCGGCGTTGACCTGGATGAAGTCGAGCGGTCGGAACAGGAATTCGAGGTTCCACTGTTCCAGGCTGAAGGCGAGTTTCGGTTCGGCCGGCCACAGCGCATGCACGCTGTCGACGCCGGCCGGTTGCAGGAAGATCGCGAAACCGTGCGCCTTGCCGAAGGCGACGAGGGCGTCCTTGTCGGTATCAGTCAGCGGCACCAGGTGGCGGATCGTCAATGCGATGCCGCTGAAGTCCGGCGTCGGATCGCCAGCGATGAACTCGATCTGCGGAATCTCGCGGCGTGCCTGCAGGCCGTCGACCAGCGCGGCGAGCGCGCCGATGCTTTCGCCGATCTGCGGGATCACCGTGTGGCATTCGCGCAGGTCGGCGACGAAACGCGGATCGGTTTCGCGGAAGCCGACCAGGGTCTTGTCCTTCTTCTCGACGCGGCGCACCGAGAACCGGCCCTTGCGGCGGTAGCCCCAGGACGCGTCAGTCAATGGCGCGAGAATGCGCTCGGGCGTGACGTGGCCGATGCGCTCGAAGTTCTCCATCAGCACGTTCTGCTTGGCGAGGATCTGCTTGTCCTCGGCGTAGTGCTGCAGGGCGCAGCCGCTGCAGGTGCCGAAATGCGGGCAGCGCGGTTCGACGCGCTCGGGGGCGGCCTCCAGCACGTCGACGGTGCGGGCTTCATCGAAACTGCGGTGGCGGCCGGTCTGCGAGGCCATGACGCGCTCGCCCGGCAACGCACCGGCGACGAACACGGCCTTGCCATCGGGCCGGCGGGCTACGCCGCGGCCGTCGTGGGTGAGTCCGGTGATTTGTACTTCGAAGGGGGTCTGATCTATGCGGGCCACAGCGGCTGGCGTGAAACTGGGGGCCGGCTATTGTCGCAGATAGCGCCGCCCTGCCCCTCTCCCTGGCCACTTGCGTGGCCGTCCCTCTCCCACAAGGGGAGAGGGAGCTTGTCCTTCTCCCCTTGCGGGAGAAGGTG
>DATDBD010000338.1:0-7147 GCA_036525015.1 Lysobacter sp. | reverse complement strand
CGGGCGAACTGAACCAGGCGCACCAGGCCTTCAACGCCAACGGCTACCAGGTGATCGACGTGGTCGGCTACACCGAGAACGGGGACTTGCAGGGGTTCTTCGTTACTTACGCGCGTCGCTGATTACTCAAAAGCGCGCCCCTCACCGCCCTTTCCCGCAAGCGGGAGAGGGGCCAGGAGCCAGGAGCACTTTTCCCCTGCTCGGATGCAGCAGATTCCGCAAGTGGTCCCTTCTCCCGCCTGCGGAAGAAGGCGCCCGAAGGCGGATGAGGGGCGCTCTTGCTCCATGCAAAAAGGCCCGCTTGCGCGGGCCTTTTCACACCGGAATCGACACAAGCTCAGGTCCGAGGCAGCGTGACTCCCACCTGTCCCTGGTACTTGCCGCCGCGATCCTTATAGGACGTCTCGCAGACCTCGTCCGACTGGAAGAACAGCATCTGCGCCACGCCCTCGTTGGCGTAGATACGCGCCGGCAGCGGCGTTGTATTGCTGAACTCCAGCGTGACGTGGCCTTCCCACTCCGGCTCCAGCGGCGTCACGTTGACGATGATCCCGCAGCGCGCGTAGGTGCTCTTGCCCAGGCACACCACCAGCGTGTCGCGCGGGATACGGAAGTACTCGACCGTGCGCGCCAACGCGAACGAATTGGGCGGAATGATGCAGACGTCGGACTCGATGTCGACGAAGCTGCCGCTGTCGAAATGCTTGGGATCGACGATCGTCGAATTGATGTTGGTGAACACCTTGAACTCGCGCGAGCAGCGCACGTCGTATCCGTAACTGGAGGTGCCGTAGCTGACGATGCGGTGGCCATCGGCCGCGGTCTTGACCTGGCCCGGTTCGAACGGCTCGATCATGCCCTTCTGCTCGGCCATGCGACGGATCCAAAGGTCGGACTTGATGCTCATGCGGGTCTGGCTATCCAGCGGGTGGGAACCGCGATTCTAGCGGCTCGCCGAACGGCTCGGGCGGCGCGCCGGGTCCAAAAGACGAAGGCCCGGTTTTGGCCGGGCCTTCGATTCGGACCTTCCGGCCCAGGGTGGATCAGAAGCCGCTGACGTTCAGGCGGCCATTGGTCAGCACCTTGCCCTGCAGCGACGGCGTCGGTACCGCCGACCCCAGGATCGCGGCCTTGACATCGGCGGCCGTCGCGCCCGGATGCGAGGACTTGTACAGCGCCGCGGCGCCGGTCACGTGCGGGGTCGCCATCGACGTGCCGCTGTAGCTGGCGTAGCCCGACACCACGTTCTTGCCCGACTTGGCCGGAACGGAGGAATAGATGCCCGAGCCCGGCGCGCCGATGTCGACCGAGGTCCTACCCCATTGCGAGAAGCTCGACATCGCGCCGGCGCTGGTGATGGAAGCCACCGCGATGATGTTGGCGTTGGGATAGCTGGACGGGTAACTCGCCGTGGCGTCGTTGTCGTAGGCCCCGTTGCCGGCTGCGGCGATGAACAGGATGTTGGCGTTGTTGGCGCGGCCGATCGCGTCCTGCAGACCCTGGGAGAAGCCGCCACCGCCCCATGAGTTGTTGGTGGCGACGATGTTCAATCCATGGCGCGTCTTCAGGTCGGTGATGTAGTCCACCGCCTTGATCGCGTTGGCGGTGGTGCCGCCGTTGCGGCCCAGGAACTTGGCGCTGATCAGCTTGACCCCGCTCCAGCACACGCCGGCCACGCCCTTGCCGTTGCCGCCGACGCCGGCGATCGTGCCCGACACGTGCGTGCCATGGTCGTCGGTGGTGCCGTCGAAGGTGCTGTTGTCGTTGCCGGCGAAATCCCATCCGTGGATGTCGTCGATGTAGCCGTTGCCGTCGTTGTCGGCGCCATCGGCCGGATCGAAGTTGTTGGTCCAGCTGTTGGCGGCCAGGTCTTCATGGTCGTACATGAAGCCCTCGTCGATGATCCCGACGTAGACGTTGGTGCAGGCCGTGTGGCCACCTGCCCATGCCTCCGCCGCCTGCGAGCCGTACTGGTTGGCCGGGGACGAAGCATCGCCGTACATGCCCCACAGCGAACCATTGGTGTAGTAGGTGTCGTTCGAAGTGGCGTTGTGCTGGTAGACCCAGTTCGGCTCGGCGTACTCGACGGCCGGGTTGCTGCTCAGCGTGCTGATGGCCGAGGCCAGGTCGCGACCGGCCGGCAGGTTCAGCAGGACCAGTTCACCGCGCTGCGCGTTGCCGCCGCGCACGGTCTCGGTCCTGGCGGCGCCCAGGCCACGGCGCACGGCGTCCTGTGCGCCCGCGCTGCTGCCATCGCGGTACTTGACCAGCAGTTGCCCGGCCTCATGTGCACGGCCTGCTTTGAGACCGGCAATGGCGAGATCGGGGCGGCCGCCGGCCAATGCGACGGACGAAACACCCAGTGAAACCAGCACGGCGCTGGCCAATGCGGTACGACGAAGTTTTGCATTCACGGTCGATCACCTCACGGTATCGGAAAGGACGCGGCCACCTTGGCCGCACTAGCCGGAGGCGTGAACACGCTGCGCACGGCGATGCGTGCTCCCCCCCGTCATGAGGGCCAAACGAAGGAAGGCCCGGCGCTAGGCCGGGCCTTCCCGTGACGCAGTTGGCAATAACTGAACCGTTTATCAGAAGCCGCTGACGTTCAGGCGGCCATTGGTCAGCACCTTGCCCTGCAGCGACGGCGTCGGCACCGCCGACCCCAGGATCGCGGCCTTGACGTCGGCGGCCGTCGCGCCCGGATGCGAGGACTTGTACAGCGCAGCCGCGCCGGCCACGTGCGGGGTGGCCATCGAGGTGCCGTTGTAGCTGGCATAACCCGACACGACGCTGCCCTTGGAACTCACCGGCACCGTCGACCAGATGCCCGAGCCAGGTGCACCGATGTCGACCGTGGTCGCGCCCCATTGCGAGAAGCTCGACAGGCCACCGGTGCTGGTGATCGAGGCGACCGCGATGATGTTGGCGTTCGGGTAGCCCGACGGATAGCTGGCAGTGGCGTCATTGTTGTACGCGTCGTTGCCGGCCGCGGCGATGAACAGGATGCTCGCGGTGTTGGCGCGACCGATCGCATCCTGCAGGCCCTGCGAGAAGCCACCGCCGCCCCACGAGTTGTTGGTGGCGACGATGTTCAGGCCATGGCGGGTCTTCAGATCGGTGATGTAGTCCACCGCCTTGATCGCGTTGGCCGTGGTGCCGCCGCGACGGCCGAGGAACTTGGCGCTGATGATCTTGGCACCGCTCCAGCACACGCCGGCGACACCCTTGCCATTGCCGCCGACGCCGGCGATCGTGCCGGTCACGTGCGTGCCGTGATCGTCGTTGGCTCCGCCGGAGTTGATGTTGCTGCTATTGCCGTCGAAGTCCCAGCCACGGGTGTCGTCGGCGTAGCCGTTGCCGTCGTTGTCGACGCCGTCCACCGGATCGTACGGATTCGTCCACACGACGTTGGTCAGGTCTTCGTGGTTGTAATAGATGCCTTCGTCGATCACGCCGACATAGACGTTGCTGCAGTCGGTGTGGCCGGCGCCCCAGGCCTCAGCGGCCTGCGAGCCGTACTGGTTGGCCGGCGACGACGCATCGCCGTACATGCCCCACAGCGAACCGTTGGTGGCGTAGGTGTCGTTCGAGGTGGCGTTGTGCTGGTAAGTCCAGTTCGGCTCGGCATATTCGACGGCGGGGTTGCTGCTCAGCGAGCTGATGGCCGAGGCCAGGTCGCGGCCGGCCGGCATGCGCAGCAGGGCGATTTCGCCCTTGCCGCCACGTACGGTTTCGAGCTTCTGTGCGCCCAGGCCGTTACGGACGGCAGCCTGCTGCGCGGAGGTGGAACCATCGCGGTACTTCACCAGTAGCTGGTCCGCCTCATGGGCGCGGCCGGCCTTGAGGCCTGCGATGGCGAGATCGGGACGGCCGCCGGCGAACGCGGCGGAGGACAGACCAAGCGAGACGAGCACGGCGCTGGCGAGCGCGGCAGTACGGTACGGGTGCTTCATGCAGAAAAACCCCTCGGCAATTGGACAAATAGATAAAAGAGCGCGACCGGGTGGTCGCGCAATCCGAATCTAATTTGCGATATCAGTCATTCGCATGTTGCGACGCAGCAGGAAAATCCGGGATCAGGACCCTACAAGCGAGACAGACAGGGGTTGTGCGACATGCGCACGAATTGCAAGGCCGACCGTCAGGCGACGAGCGGTCATCCTGTAGGCGCGAGCGGCAGCCGATTCGGCGGAAGAAGCCACAATCGGCGCGCCGAGGTCGCCCTGCTCGCGGATCGCGATTTCCAGCGGGAGGCTGCCCAGCAAAGGCACGCCGTACTGGGCCGCCATGCGACTGCCGCCGCCCTCTCCGAAGATGTGCTCGGCGTGGCCACAGTTCGAGCAGACGTGGACGGCCATGTTCTCGACCAGGCCCAGCACCGGCACCTCCACCTTCTCGAACATCTTCAGCGCCTTGCGCGCGTCGAGGGTGGCCACGTCCTGCGGCGTCGTCACGATCACCGCGCCGGCGACCGGAATCTTCTGCGCCAGCGTCAGCTGGATGTCACCGGTGCCCGGTGGCAGGTCGACGATCAGGTAGTCCAGGTCGTCCCAGCGGGTATCGTTCAGCAACTGGGTCAGCGCCGACGTCGCCATCGGACCGCGCCAGATCATGGGGGTGTCCTGCTCGATCAGCAGGCCGATCGACATCGCCTGGATGCCATGTGCGCGCATCGGCTCGATCGACTTGCCGTCGGGACTGTCGGGACGTCCGCTCAGACCCAGCATCATCGGAATGCTGGGGCCGTAGATGTCGGCATCCAGCACGCCGACGCGCGCGCCCTCGGCTGCCAGCGCCAGTGCCAGGTTGACTGCCGTCGTCGACTTGCCGACGCCACCCTTGCCCGAAGCGATCGCGATCAGGTTGCGAACGTTCGCCAGCGGCGACACCTTCGGCTGTACCGCATGGGTGGCGATGCGCTGCTGGATGTCCAGGCGTGCCAGTTCACCGCCGTCGGCCGCGACGATGCGCGCGACCTCGGCCTGCAACCATGGCTTCAGGCTCTCGCAGGGGAATCCCAGGACCAGTTCGACGACGACGCGCCCCGCGGTTTCGACGATGCGGATGCGGGTGTTGGCCTCACCCAATGAAATATCGGTGTCCGGCACCGTCAGGGCGGCGATACGGGTTTGCAGCGACTCGGTCACGAAGGGGGCCTTGCAGGGGCTGGCAATGCACAGGGGCCCTTATTTTACGTTCCCCAAGGGGGCCGCGCGGCAGACCCGATACAACGAACCACTGTGCAACATGCGACCGGAGGCGAATCCGTACGCAAGCGGATGCTGGTATAACAGGCCGCAACCGCGCGAACAGCGCGTGGCCCATACGAAAATCCCTGGGAGGGGAAACATGCGTACGAAACTGCTTGCCCTGCTGTTGCTGGCCCTGCCGCTGAGCGCAATTTCACAGAATGTGGCCGCGCAGAACACGCCGGTGGGCACCTGGACCACGATCGACGACAAGACGCAGAAGCCCAAGTCGGTGGTGGAGATCTATCAGGCCAAGGACGGCAGCCTCGCCGGCCGCGTCACCGAAATCCTGCAGTCCGATCGCGGCCCCAATCCGATCTGCGACAAGTGCGAGGGCGACCGCAAGGACAAGCCGGTCAAGGGCATGGTGATCCTGTGGGGCATCCGCCAGAAGGGCGATACCTGGGAAGGCGGCCAGATCCTGGATCCGAAGAACGGCAAGACCTACTCGGTCAAGGTGACGCCGGTGGAAGGCGGCAAGAAGCTCGACGTGCGCGGCTTCATGGGGTTCTCGATGCTCGGCCGCACGCAGACGTGGGTGCGTCGCTGACGGATCTCAGCACCATCTTCAATCCGACGCCCCGGTTCTGCCGGGGCGTCGTCGTTTTCGGGCCGGCGTTTGCCCGGTTCGAGGGCTCGCATGAGCGCATGCGATAATTCTCCGTTCTTTCGGCACCGATCCCCCCATGTCCCGCGAACTCCTCGTCACCTTTGCCCTGCCCTACGCCAACGGCGCGCTCCACCTGGGCCACTTGGTCGGCTATATCCAGGCCGACATCTGGGTGCGGGCACGGCGCATGGCCGGCGACACGGTGCGCTTTGTCAGCGCCGACGACACCCATGGCACACCGATCATGCTGGCGGCCGAAAAAGCCGGAGTAACGCCTGAGGCGTTCATTGCCGGCATGCAGTCGTCGCACGAACGCGACCTGCGCGACTTCGGCGTGGTCGTCGACCATTACGACTCGACCAACTCCGCGCACAACCGCGAGCTGACCCAGGCGATCTATACCAAGCTCGACAACAACGGCCATATCCGCCGCCGCGCGGTGGCGCAGCTGTTCGACCCGGTCAAGGGCATGTTCCTTCCCGACCGTTACGTCAAAGGCATCTGCCCGAACTGCGGCACGCCCGACCAGTACGGCGACAACTGCGAGAACTGCGGCGCCACGTATTCCCCCAGCGAACTCAAGGAGCCGCGCTCGGTGCTCAGCGGCGCCACGCCGGAGGTGCGCGAGTCGGAGCACTTCTTCTTCGAGGTCGGCGATTTCACCGATTTCCTGCGGCAATGGCTCGCCGGCGACGTCGCCACGCCGGGCGTCAAGGCCAAGCTGCTGGAATGGCTGGACGCCGAGGGCGGCCTGCGCGCGTGGGACATCTCGCGCGACGCGCCCTACTTCGGTTTCGAGATCCCGGGCCACCCGGGCAAGTTCCTGTACGTGTGGCTGGATGCGCCGATCGGCTATCTGGCGAGCTTCAAGGTGCTGTGCGAGCGCGAAGGCCTGGATTTCTTCAGCTACCTCACGCCCCACAGCACCGCGCAGATGCACCACTTCATCGGCAAGGACATCGTCAACTTCCACGGCCTGTTCTGGCCGGCGGTGCTGCACGGCGCGGGCTTCCGCGCGCCGACGCGCCTGCACGTCAACGGCTACCTGATGGTCAACGGCGAGAAGATGTCGAAGTCGCGCGGCACCTTCATCATGGCGCGCACCTATCTCGACCAGGGCATCGCGCCCGAGGCGCTGCGTTATTACTTCGCGACCAAGACCGCCGGCGGCGTCGACGACGTCGACCTCAACTTCGCCGACTTCACCGCGCGCGTGAACTCCGACCTGGTCGGCAAGTTCGTCAACCTCGCCAGCCGCTGCGCCGGCTTCATCGAGAAGCGCTTC